>JAOACV010000049.1 GCA_026417675.1 Verrucomicrobiia bacterium | reverse complement strand
GCGTATTGGGCGTCGGTGTATTCCTTGACGGCGAATTTTTTCTTGTCGGCGTAGTTGCCGGGGTTGACGCGAACTTTCTCGACCCACTTGACGGCCTCCATCGCGGCCTCCGGCTTGAAATGAATGTCGGCAACGACGGGGACGTTGCAGCCGCGGGCGCGCAGGCCGGCGACGATGTTCTTGAGGTTGGCGGCGTCGTTGACGGTCGGGGCGGTGATGCGGATGATTTCGCAGCCGGCGGCGACGATGGGCAGGGTCTCCGCGATGCACGCCTCGGTGTTCATCGTGTCCGCGGTGATCATGCTCTGGACGCGGATGGGGTTGTCGCCGCCGATGCCGACGTGGCCGACGCGCACCTCGCGGGTGCGGCGCCGGCGATACGAGAACGGGCTGTCGCAATAGTTCATTTCTGGGGCGGACCGGTGGCTTTCTGCACCGTGTTGGTTTCAGCCCGCGGCATCCAGCCTTTGGCCAGCCGCACCAGGTCGTTGAGGTTGACGTAGAGGATGAAGGCGATCAAGACGACCGCAAACGCCGTCCACGTGCCGCGAACGATCCGGCCGTTGAGCGGCCGGCGGCGAATCCATTCGGCGAGCGCGAAGAGAATGTGGCCGCCGTCAATGACGGGGATCGGCAGCAGGTTGAGGATGGCCAGACAGACATTGAGGAAGGCGGTGAAGTTCAGCCCGCTGACGAGGCTCTCCTTGATCTCGCGGGTCATGACCACGACGATGCCAGGCACGCCGCTCATCTTCGCGGGCGTGACGCCGGTCTTTCGGGGATAGAACATGGCCCGCNACATGCGGGTAGTTTTGGAGATGTGACGCTCGATCTGCTCCAGCGGTGACGGATGGCCGAGCACTTTGGGCGCGCTCGGATCCAGGCCGAGACGAATGCCGATGCGGCCGCGGTCTTCCTTCGCATCATGGAACGGTGTGACGATGACTTCCTTGCGCTCGCCCTTGCGGGTGAATACGACGCGCAGCGGCTGGCCGGCACGGTGGATGATCATGTCGCGCAGATTGTTGACGTTCAGGACCGGTTCGCCGTCCACGGTGAGGATGCGATCGCCGACTTGCAGCCCGGCTTTCTCCGCCGGACGGTCCGGTTCCAGCCACGTCACGTAGGAAGCCTCGCCCAGCTCAAACTTCGGGATCCGCACGCCCAACTCCGCGTCACGATCGGCCTTGATGTGCAGCGTCAGCCGCTCCTTGCCGCGCTGCACGACGAACGGGACCGGATCCTCGGTGCAGGTGACGAGGGATTCGAGGACGTCCTCGGCGTTCCAGACGCGAAAACCATCCACGCGGATAATGTGGTCGCCCTGGCGCAGGCCGCAGGCGTATTCCGGCGCGGTCTTCGGCACCTTGCTGACCACCAGCATCGCCGGGTGATACTCCGCCGTGCCGGCGATGGAGACGATGACAGCCAGCAGCATGGCGAAGGCGATGTTGAAGGCCGGGCCGGCCAGCGCGACGATGATCTTGGTGAACGGCGTCGCTGGCGGCAGCGGTTGCTTGTTCTCGCTCTTGCCCTCGAGCGCGTCGGCGGGGTTCATCTGCGGCAGCAACACGTAGCCGCCGAGAGGAAACCAACTGATGCGGAATTCGATGCCGTCGCGGACGGTCTTCCAGATGGCGGGGCCGAAACCGATGGAGAAGCGCTCGATCTTCATGCCCCGGCGGCGGGCCAGCCAGAAGTGGCCCAGCTCGTGGACGAAGATGGACGCCCCGAACAGAAACAGCATAAAGAGGATGGGAAGCAAGTTGTCCATAAATCAGCACCAACGGCGGGCTTCTTCGCGCGCCCAGCGGTCCGCCTCAATGATCGGCTCCAGCGTCTTGGGATGCGCCACGCGATGGCGGCTCATGACCTTCTCCACCGTCTCCCAAATCTGCGGGAAGCGAATGCGGCCTTCCATGAACGCCGGCACGGCGATCTCGTTGGCGGCATTCATCACGGCGGGCATCGTGCCGCCGGCGCGGCCCGCGTCGCGCGCCATTCGCAGCGCGGGAAAACGATCGAGGTCGGGCATCTCGAACGTCAGCGGCTGGAGTTTCGTGAACTCGGTTGGCGGCAGCGTGTTCGGCCGGCGCCGCGGATAGGTAAAGGCGTATTGAATCGGGTAGCGCATGTCGGGCACGCTCAGTTGCGCGAGCACCGAGCCGTCGAGAAACTCCACCATCGAATGGATGATGCTTTGGGGATGGACCACGACGTCCACGCGATCAATGTCCAAACCGAACAGCCAGCGCGCCTCGATGGTCTCAAGGCCCTTGTTGAAGAGCGTCGCGGAGTCAATCGTGATCTTGCTGCCCATGTTCCACGTCGGGTGCCGCAGCGCGTCGGCGGCTGTGACGTGTGCCAGCTCGGCCTTGGTCTTCTTGCGAAAGGGGCCGCCGGAGGCCGTCAACAGCAGACGGCGCACATCATCGGGATGCCGGCCTTCGAGACATTGGAAAATGGCGCTATGCTCGCTGTCCACAGGGAGAATCTTCACGCGGTGCTTGCGGGCTTCGCGCATGACGATTTCGCCCGCCATGACGAGGATTTCCTTCGAGGCGACGGCGAGGTCCTTGCCGGCGCGAATGGCGGCCAGCGCGGGGTGCAAGCCCATCGTGCCGACGATGGCCACCAGCACCATGTCGGCTTCGGGCATTGTGGCCAATTCAACGAGACCCTGCTCGCCGCTGTGGCACTTCGTCCCCGGCGGCAGAAGCCTCTTCAATTCGCCGGCGGCGGACTCGTCGTAGATCGCGACGGCGTCCGGCTTCACCGCGCGGGCCTGACGGGCCAGTTCGTCAACGCGGGACCTGGCCGCGAGACCGACCAGCCGGATTTCTCCGCGCAGGTCGGCGGCGACCTTGAGCGTGCTCTGGCCGATTGAGCCGGTGCTGCCCAGTAAGACGACTCGTTTCATGACGCGCGCAAAACCAACCGCAAGTAAGCGTAGAGTGCCGGCGCCGTAAAGAGCAAGCTATCAATCAAATCGAGCAGACCGCCGATGCCGGGCAGCCACCTGCCGGAGTCCTTCACGCCGGCCTGGCGCTTGATGATGGACTCGGCCAGGTCGCCCACGATGCCCACCGCGCCGAGCAGCGCGCCGACGATGACCGCGTGAAGCGGCGTCATGCGCAGCGGCACGAGCGATTCGCGGAAGAGATAAAACGCGCCCAGCCCGGCCAACATCGCCGTGAGGACCGCGCCGGCCGCGCCCTCCCAGGTTTTCTTGGGGCTGATCCGGGGCGACATCTTGTGCCGGCCCAGCCACGAGCCGACCACATAGGCGCCGGAGTCGCTGAGCTTGGTGACCAGGATGAGGTAGAACACGGCGTATTTGCCGTGGAAGAGCGCCCAGCCCCCGTGCTGGCCGCAAGAAGGCTCGATGAAATAGACCTTGATGAGGAAGTTGAAGAGCCAGCTCACATAAATCAGACCCAGCATCGTCGAGCCAATGGCGGCGACCGGCGCGAACGGCTTGCCGTCGTCGCGATGGACCATCGTGCCGACGAAACAGCCCATCAACGCCAAGCCAAGAACGGTGGACTCGAACAACAGCACGGTGGCCTCCGTCACGCGCCAGCTTCCTGCGTGACCGCTGTGCTTGTAGAAGAACCAACTGCCCGCCAACAACACCAGACCCGACAACACGCCCCAAACTTTCATCACGCGCAGACCGGCCTTCTCAAAAATCGAGTAGCACTCCCACAGGGCCAGAGAGCCGATCAGCGCCAGCAATCCCCAACTGCACACCGGCGGCGCCAGAAAAACCACCGCGAGCACAAGGGCCCACATCGAGAGGGTGCTTGGCAACCGTTGGCGGAGCATGTCAAGTCGGCTCGATGCCGCCGAAACGGCGTTCGCGCTTCCGGTAGTCTGCCAACGCTTGCAGGAAGTCCTCCTTGCGGAAGTCCGGCCACAGCGTCGGGGTGATCCAGATTTCCGTGTAGGAGGTCTGCCAGAGCAGGAAATTGCTCAGCCGCATCTCGCCGCTGGTGCGGATCAGGAGGTCCGGATCGGGAAACTTCGCCGTGTAAAGCGCGCCGCTGATGGTCGCCTCGTCAATCTGCTCCGGCCGCAGCCGCCCGGCTTGGACCTCGCCCGCAATCTTGCGCATCGCGTCCACCAGTTCCGTGCGCCCGCCGTAACTGAGCGCCACGATCAGCGTCAGGCCGGTGTTCTTCGACAGCCGCTGCCGGGCCTCTTCCAGTTCGCGCTGCGCCGACTTGGGGAGGTCTTCGAGCCGTCCGATCGTCTCCAGCCGCACGTTGTTCCGGTCCAGCTCGTCAATCTCCGACCGCAGATAACGCACCAGCAGGCGCATCAAACCGGAGACCTCCTGTTTGGGGCGGCGCCAGTTCTCGACGGAGAAAGCGTAAAGCGTCAGGTATTTCACCCCCGCCTCGCCCGCCGCATGCACGGCGGCGCGCACGCTCTCCGCACCGGCGCGATGGCCCTCGATGCGGGGCAGCCCTCGCTGGCGTGCCCAGCGGCCGTTGCCATCCATGATGATGGCGATGTGCCGCGGGACTTTGGGGTTGGCACTCATGGCTCTTCGGGCTGCCGCGCGGGCTGCGGCGTCATCATAGCACAATCGTCTGCTCCCGGCGCGGGCCGATGGAGACGATGGACATCTTCGTGCCCGTGAGCGCGGCGAGCTTCTTCAAATATCCCCGCGCCTTCTTCGGCAAATCGTCAAAGTCCTTCGCGCCGGAGGTGTCGCCGAGCCAGCCGTCGAACTCGATATAGACCGGCTGGCACTGCTTGAGCACATCGAGGTCGTTCGGGATGGTCTCGTAAGTCCTGCCGCCGGCCTTGTAGGCGACGCACATCTTGATCTTCGCGACCGTGTCGAGGCCGTCGAGGTTGGTGACGGCCAACTGGTCAATGCCGTTGATCATCGCCGCGTAGCGCACCGCCACCGCGTCGAACCATCCGCAGCGCCGGGGCCGGCCCGTCGTCGCGCCGAACTCGCGGCCGAGGCCGTGCAACAAATCGCCGATCATGTTGTCTTCCGTCGGCAACGGTCCCTCGCCGACGCGGGTCGTGTAGGCTTTCACCACGCCGACCACCGTGTCCATCCTGTGCGGCGGCACACCGCTGCCCGTGCATGCGCCGCCGGCGGTCGTGTTGGAAGACGTGACGTAGGGATACGTGCCGTGATCAATGTCCAGGAACGTCCCCTGCGCGCCCTCGAACAAAACGCTTTTCCGCTTCTTCAACGCCTCGTGCAGATACACCACCGTGTTGGCCACGAACGGCCGCAGGCGTTTTCCGGCCTCCAGATAACTCGCGTTAATCTCCTCGAACGACAGCGGCTGCGCGCCAAACGCCTTCAGGATTTCGTTGTTCTCCTCGACCTTCTGGCGCAGCTTCTCGCTGAAGCGCTCCGGCTTCATCAGATCAATCACACGCAGGCCGGTGCGGGCCGCCTTGTCGCTATAAGCCGGGCCGATGCCGCGCTTGGTGGTGCCAATCCTGCCGGAGCCTTTCGCCGCCTCGCGCTGCTCGTCGAGCGAGCGGTGATACGGCAACACCAAGTGCGCCGTCTCCGACAACAGCAGCTTCGCGCCGCCCCCGTGGCCCACCGCAACGCCGCGATCCTCCAGCTCGTCAATCTCCTTCACCAGCGCCACCGGGTCCACGACCACGCCGTTGCCGATGACGCAGACTTTGCCGCGTCGCAGGATGCCGGAGGGGATCAGGTGCAGGACGAACTTCTCCGGCCCCAGCTCGACGGTGTGACCGGCGTTGTTGCCGCCCGCGTAACGCACCACGATGTCGTGGCGGTCGGTCAGCACGTCAATGATCTTGCCCTTGCCTTCGTCGCCCCACTGGGCGCCTACCAGAATCGTTGTAGCCATAATTGTTCCTAGAAGTCGCTCTCCCGCGCCATCCGCGGCGCGAAGTCCGTCGGGCCGAAAGGAAAAGCCCCGACCGCAACTTCATCGGGGCAACCAATTTTCTCAATTGCCCGCAGACCCTAACCGGTCCGCCCTCGCCGAGTCAACGGCAAAGCGGAAACAAGGGCGGACCACGCACGGCATATTTGCGAGGCGGCAGTCCGGCCATTTTCACTATTGCCACGCCTCCGATCGCTTTGTAGTGTTGCGCGACCGGAGATGTCCGGAGAACAGAAGGAAAATCAACCAACATGATTGTTACCACGGCACAACTTTTCAAGTGCGCCTATGGCAAATACGCCATCGGCGCGTATAACATCAACAACCTGGAGCAGACCGTCGGTTTGTTCCGCGGCAACATGGAGAGCAAGGCGCCATTCATCGTCCAGATCAGCCAGGGCGCCCGCAAATACACCGACAAACGTTTCCTGGAGGCGATCATCCGCGCCGCCGAACAGGTTTTTCCCGAGGCCATCTTCGCGGTGCACCTCGACCACGGCGACGAGGCGACCTGTTACGACTGCATTGACTCCGGTTTCTACAGCTCGGTGATGATTGACGCGAGCCACGAGCCGTTCGAGAAGAACATTGAGATCACCAAGCGCGTGGTGGACCGTGCGCACGCCAAGGGCCTCTCGGTGGAGGCGGAACTCGGCCAGCTCGGCGGCGTCGAGGAACACGTGGTCGGCACGGTCAAGCTCACCAATCCTGCGGAGGCGAAGGAATTCGTCCAGCGCACCGGTTGCGACTCCCTTGCGGTGGCCATTGGCACCAGCCACGGCGCGTTCAAGTTCAAGGCTGAACCCGGCAAGAAGCTGGCGCTGCACTTCGAGGTCGTGGCGGAAATCCAGAAGCTGTTGCCCGGCTTCCCAATGGTGCTCCACGGCAGCTCCAGCGTGCCGAAGTCGGAGGTGGATCGCATCAACGCCGCCGGCGGCAAGATCCAGGACTCCAGCGGCGTGCCGGAGGCAGACCTGGCCAAGGCAGGTAAGATGGGCGTTTGCAAGGTGAACATTGACACCGACGGCCGCCTGGTCTGGACGCGCGTGCATCGCGAGTTGTTCCGCGACATGCCGGAGAAATTCGACCTGCGCGATTTCGGGAAACCGTTCATCGCCGAATACGCCAAGATGATCGCCAGCAAGAACCAAATGCTTGGTTCCGCCGGCCGTCTCGACGAAGTTCGCGCGGCGCTGAAGACGTAGGCGCGGCGCTGCCATTTTGTTTTCGCTCGTGCAGGCCGCCGACGTGGAAGGCGAACAGATTTGCGTCTCCGCATAGCGGTGCCGCCTCCTTGCGCCAGCGCTTGCGTGGAGCAGTCACTGATGTCATGAGCGTTTCTGTCATCGCCGGATTGTTGATCGTGTGGCAGGTGCTGGCGGGCTACGCGCGCGGCGCGATTCGCTCGCTGGCCAACCTCGCCGGCTTGGTGGGGGCGATCCTGCTGTCACCAAAGTTCGGCGATCTGCTGCAGATGATGTTCCTCAACGCGTGGATTTCCAACCCCGTCTGGGCGCGCGGAATCGCCGTGGCTGGCGCGGCCTTGGTCATCTGGACCGCGTTTGTGATCGCCGGCCGCGTCCTCAACGGCATCTTCGGCGGGCCGGCGGTGGAACTGTGGACCTTCGGCCTCAACAAGAAGCTGGGCTTGTTCATCGGTTTCGTTCAGGGTGTGGTGATTGCGTTTGTGTTCCTGTGGGTGGTTTATTTTACCGGCGACCTGTGGTGGGTGTTCCTGCGGATGGCGCCAGAGCCGGGCCGGGCCGGGCCGCCGCCGCGAACGTTTGCGGCCTTCATCTATAACGCAAAGAGCGACCTCGCGCCCAATCTGTCAGGTCAGCCGACCAGTTGGGCGGGCCAAGCCATCACGGCGCTGGACCCGACGCCGCAGAAGTTCAAGGACGCTGTGAAACTGCTCGGCATGCTGGCCAACCAGCCGGAATTGCGGCGCAAGCTCACCAGCTACGCCGGGTTTGCGCGGCTCGACCGCGACCCCGCCATTCATGCCGCCCTAACCGACGCCGACCTGATCAAAATGGCCAATGAAGGCCAACCGGTGATCAGCCTCCTGTTGCACCGCAAGGTCATCGCCATCCTAAGGGACAAAGCCGCGCGCGAGACCCTGGCGGCGTTTGACTGGGCGGACGCGTTGAAATTCGTCAGCCAGCGCGAGAAGAGGGGCGGCTGATCGTCGAAAACGGGCTTTCCAAGCCCGTTTATCGGATGTGGAACGAGAATTGAGCGGACTTGGAAGTCCGTTTTGCGATTCAAAGCAACTGTTTTCCTTCTCCTGCTTCACCGGATCAGCAATTCCACCCCCGTCGCAAACACCATGACATAGACCACGCGCATGAACCAGGTCGGCGTGAGCCGGCGGTTGCACCACACGCCGATCCAGACGCCGATCGGCACCGCGGGGGCGAGCCAGAGGCTGTGCCACATCGTGTCGAGCGTGCACAGGCCCTGCCAGAGGAAGAACGGCATCTTGATCCAGTTGATCAACGCGAAGATCAACACCGTCGTGCCGACGAAGAACTCCTTCGAGAGCCGTTGCGGGATGAGAAACAGCGCCACCACCGGCCCGGCGGCGTGCGCGATGGTCGTCGTGATCCCGGCAGCGAGGCCAAAAAGCGCGCCATGCCAGTGCTTCGGGTGATACCGCTCCGGGTGCGCCCACAGGGCGTCGCGCAACCATTGGATACCGATGAACCCGACACTGACCGCGCCGATGAACCGAGCCAGCCCGCGGTCGTCGAGCTTGCCGATCAGCATCAGACCGAACCCGATGCCGGCCAGCGCGCCCGGCAGCAGCCATAGGACGTTGCGCGAGTCCCATTTGCGCCAGTAGAAGTAGAGCGAGAACGCGTCCCCGACGATCAGCAACGGCAACAGAATGCCCAGCGTATCGCGCGCCGGAAATGCCAGCGCCGTCAGCGGCGTCACGAGCATTCCCATCCCGCCCCCGAAACCGGCCTTGGCGACGCCAATCAACACCGCTGCGCCGATGGCGAAGACGAACGCCCAGGTGGAATGCTCCTGCATCGCGGCTACAGCGCGAAGATCTGGTCGAGCTTGCTGGACCAGTCGCGCAGGCAACCTTCGGGACTCTGCCTGTAGGCCGGCACCTCGACCGTGCAGAGGCCGTCATAGCGCAGCGCGCGCAGCTCGGCCATCACGGCCTTCCAGTTCACGTCGCCGTCCAACAGATTGCAGAAGCCGTTGATGTTGCCGATGACGGGCTTGAAGTCCTTGATGTGCACACGGACGATGCGCTTGCCCAGCGTGCGAATCCAGTCCTGCGGGTAGCCGTAGAGGACCACGTTGCCGACATCGAAGTAAGCGCCGACGCAATCACTGCCGAGCTTGTCAATGAACTCGCGCATCTCCAGCGGGCTGAGCAGGAACTTGTTCCAGACGTTCTCCAGACAGAGCGTCACCTTGTGTTTCTCCGCCACCCGCGCGCAGCGATGCAGCGCATCCAGACTGCGCTGGTACTGTCTC
>JAOACV010000499.1 GCA_026417675.1 Verrucomicrobiia bacterium | reverse complement strand
GTTCGGGCCAAGCAGACCCACGAATTCGCCCGCGCCCACGGCGAGGTTGACGCCGCAGATGACGTCCGCCTCGTGGTAGGCGAAACTCAAGTCGCAGATTTCGATGACGGGCGCGTTCATCGCAACAGATCGGCCAGGACCCGCGCCGTGTCGGTCTCACGCGGTCCCGGGATGAGCGCGTGGTCACTGATCAACAAGTGGATGCGACCATTGGCAACGGCTGGGATGCTGGTAAAGCGCGCCCAATCGCTCTTGCGGCTTGCGAGCGAGGACGGCTTCGAGATTGATCTGCGGCCACGCTTGTCTGGCGTCGTCAAGCACGTTGTCCCCGCCGGCTAGGGCCAGCAGTTCGCTGAGGAAACTGCCCGGCCCGGCGCCCAAGAGTTGTTGGAAACTGCCGAGAGGACGGCCGATCACCAAAAGCGCGCGCCGAGGCGGTTTGCCCGCGTTGATGGCGCGGGTTTTCTCCAAGTCGGCGCGAATGGATTCCACAACGGCTCGCGCCCGCTGTTCATGGCCGGTGGCGCGGCCAAGCGTCTCGATGGCGGCAATGATTTCGCTGATCGAACCGGTCTTCAGTTCGAGCACAGACAGCCGGGCGGAGGCGCACTGCGCGCGCAGCCGGTGCGCGTAGTCGGCAATCACCACCAAGTCGGGGCGAAGCGAGAGCAGTTTCTCGAAACTGAGGTCGGAATAACCGCCGACCTTCTCGCGCCGGGCCGCCTCGGCCGGATAGCGGCAGTAATCGGTAACCGCGACCACCTGGTCTCCCGCGCCAATGGCGAACAACATCTCCGTGCATGCCGGCACGGTGGAAACCACCCGTCGAACCGCCGGCTCGGCAAAAGCCGCTACCGCGGAAAGCAACCATGCGACTGCGCAGAGTCTCCGTGTCATCCGTGCCGCAACGTTACACCGCGCGTCATGGCGGTTTCAATCCCCGCGCTGCAAAGGCGGAGCAAAGGCGAACGGATGAATCGGGCGCCACATCCGCGCCGCACTCGCGGCGCGGATGTGCGGGATAGACGCGGGGAGGACGATTCGTTGGACGCCGCGACCGCACGCCGACGGTTGGTCGGCATGGCGCCCAAATGAAAGGCGCACTGGCGGAAGGTTGCTTTCACGGTTTCTGCAATTCGAAACGAACAGGCACTTCGATGTAACACGCCACAGCGCGGCCATCCCGCTGCGCGGGGGTAAACCGCCAGCGTTCGGCGGCTCGCAACGCGGCTTGGTCCAGCACGCTGTAGCCACTGCTGTGCAGCAGTTCGACCTGCCTGACCTTTCCATCCGCGCCTACCTCGAGCCGCAGGAGCGACCTTCCTTCCCAGCCGTTGGCGCGGGCCAGCGCCGGGTAAGCTGGGCGCGGCGTGCTGCGATACTGGGGCAGCCCGCGAGACCCGCCTGCGAAGTCGGCACCCGTGCCCTGCCCGCCAAGCATCCCACCCTCATCGGCGCCTTCGCCGCTGCCACCTCCATTGCCAGGGGTTGGACTGCCGGAGACTTCTGCAACGGCAACCTCGCCGCTGCCGCCGTTTGACGCACCTGCATGGGTGGCACCGGAAGCCGGGGCCACTGCCATCGCGCTGAACGCGCCCAGGGTTGACCGCGCCACGACCGTTGTTCCAACCACATTGGTGGACAACGTCCCTCCCGCCGAAGAAGGCGCCGCGTCTGTGAGCTGTTTTCCGTCCGCCGATTCTTCGTCAACCGGCATTTGGAGCGGTGGAATCGGGGTGATGATGTTCCACAGCCGCGATTCTGCCGCGACGGCCAAATGGGGCAGCGGCAACTTGGGCGGCACCGGGGTGTGCGCCGCGGTCGCCAATCTGACTGGCAGCCGCCGCGTGGCCACCGTTGGTTCCTTGGGGGCTGGTAACTCCTCCTCTGCCGCCAGCAAATCGGGCAAGAGCGGGACGAAAACTGTCAACACCCGCGGTTCTGCGGGAATAACCAGTTCGGGCATCGGTGACTTGGGCGGTTTCGGCGCCCGCACAACGGCCTGCGTTGCGGCTGGCATCCGGCGCGCCGCGGACGGGACGCGCCGGGGTGCCGGCGGCGGTGAGACCGCGATGTCCGCAGGAGCCTCCTCGAAGCGCGCATTCACCTCCACCGGCACGGGCGCCGGCGCAGGCGCTGGCACGATGCACAGCGCCGCGCCCAGCACGGCGCCGTGGATGGTCAGCGAGGCGCCGTAACAGACCAGCGTTTCCGGGCTTTGCCGAAACATGGCTTTCCACCAGCGTCTGTGGCCAAGGATGAAGTTGATCCCGCCCGATGTCATGCTTGCTTTCAGAACTTCACCGACAGCCCTCCATAGACCGTCAGGCCGGGCGCGGGATTGTAGTAACGAGTCTGTTTGCCGGTTGCCCACTCCGGCGAGCTGACTGCCGGATAGGTCTCGTAGAGCGTGTCGAGGATGTTGTTGACGGCGAGATAAACCTCGCTGTGTTTGCACGGCGTCCAGCTCATGCGCGTGTTGATGACGAAGTAGTCGTTGCGGTCGAAGTCGTTGCGCAGGTCGTTGGTCGGCACCTGGTCGCGCGCATAAACCGCCTCCCACGACCAGCGGAACCACTTGACGGGCGTCCACGCAAGCCCGCCGCTGATGATATGCTGCGGCACTTGCGGAATCTGGTTGCCGTCATACTCCCCGCCCTCGAAGCGCGATTCCTGAAGCGTGTAATTAAGGTTCAGGTTGAGCCATTGCACCGGCGATGATTGCAGGGCCAGCTCGATGCCGTTGCGGGTCTCGTCGAAGTTTTGGTTCTGCCCCCACGGTTTCGCGAACGGGTTGTATTGGATGTCGTCCCTCAGTTCGCTGTGATAAAGGGCGAGGCTTCCCGAAAACTCCTTCCAGCAGCCCCAACGGAACCCGACTTCGTAGTTCATCGAAGAAATCGGCTCGATGTCCGCGTTGGCTTGGAATTCCGACGTGGCGGTGCCGATGTCGTTGCCGATGGGCAGTTTGAACGAGCGGGAGATGTTGAAG
>JAOACV010000498.1:333-3018 GCA_026417675.1 Verrucomicrobiia bacterium | reverse complement strand
GCACAATCTCGTTTGGCTTCCGTCATCCGGAACTGTTTGCCGCGTGCCACGCGCATGTGCCGATCGTCAGCTACACCTACCTCGGCGCCAAAGGCAGCGCGACGCGATTGGAGCCGTCGTGTTGGACTGGTCCGATTCCGCCGGCGCTGAAAACCAGCGAGGGCGTCCCGTTGCTCGATCGCATGAACGGCACGAAGTTCGTCACCGAGTCGAAGGACGACCTGCCGTTCCTGTTTATGATTCACGGCCGGCAGGACGCCTCGATCCCGTGGGAGAACAATCCGCCGTTCTACCGCGCGCTGGCCGCCGCGCGACAGGGTTTCGCGGTCTATTGGGACAACGGCACCCATTCCACCAGCGGCAAGGACGCGCCCGCCGACGTGAAGGCGTGGCAGCAGCGATTCCGCCGTTTTCGACTCGATGAGAGCCACCCCGCGTTCACCCGCACATCCTCCGATCGCAACCCGGGCAACGGCGCGCCCGACGATGGCGACCTCATCGGCTGGATCAACCGCGGCATGGACTGGAAAGACATCGAAGACACGCCCGACCGTTACAGCATCACCGTGCTCGCGGACTATCCCGGCCTTGATTATCCCGTGCGCACCGACATGACCCTGCGCCGCGTCCAGCGATTCAAGACGCGGCCCGGCGAAAGGCTCACCGTCCGTATTGGCGACGCCGCGCCTGTTTCGATCACCGCCGACGCCAATGGCCGCATGACCGTCCCGGACGTCATTATTCCCGGCCGCGACGGCGTTCGCGTCGTCATTCAACGAGCGGTGCGGGCACGCTCCTAGCCGGCACGATGCCCATGCCACACGGGGAGGCCATTGGTGGCGCCGTCGGCTGGACAAGGGACGGCGGTTTGTAACCGCTGGCTTGTGCGTTTGCCAAACCGCGCTGCCTGGCCGATCCTCCATGCGGCGGTTGCAGACCGCCGTTCCTTGGCCAACTCAAATCACGCCACCGGTTCCAACTGAATCGTTCCGGCTTCCCTCAATCTTTCCGCGCCAGCGCGACCTTGAACAGGCCGCGAAGGGCGAGCGGCTCTTCGCGGATGATTCGCAGACCGGAGCCGGCGAGGATGGGGCCGAGACGACGGNTGACGTTGGTGGCGATCAGGCTGGCGAGCGGGTTGAGCAGCCGCAAAAACAGCGGCGTCCTGCCTTCATCCGGCGCGAACTTGTCGAGAATCACCGCGCGTCCGCCGGAGCGCAGCACGCGGGCCGCCTCGCGCGCGCAACGTGCCGGATCGGGAATGACCGCCACGATAAAATGCAGCAGCACGACATCGAAGGAAGCGTCGGGAAACTCCAACGCGTGGCCATCCATCACCCGCGTGTCCACGCTCAACCCCAGCCTCGCGGCTCGCTGGCGCAGTCTCGCGAGCATCGCCGGGGTCAGGTCGGTTGCGGTGACGGTCGCTCCCCGTGGGAGGAAGTCGAGGTCAAGTCCCGTGCCCGCGCCGACCAGCAGGACGCGCTCGCCGGGCCGGATGTCGGCCAGCGCGACGGCCCGCCGCCGGAGTCGGCGCATGGGCGACGCCACGAGGTCGTAGATCGGCGCCCAGAGCGTGTAGCGGACGCGGTTCCAGAGATTGCTGTCGAAGCTCAAGCGATTCGTCAGCGCGGCGTCGGCTCGTGCGGCTTGCGGCCATGAACGCGCGCATACGCCGCGCAGAAAGGGCAGAGGCGGTCCTCCACTTTCTTCACGAACTCGAACATCACGCCGCGCTGCGTTTTGCGCGCGTGATGGCAGACCGGACAGACCGCGCAGACTCTTGCCAGCGCCCGGTCGAGTGAGGTTGCATCCCGGGTTGTCATGCGCCGTGTTGATAGCACAACACGGCGTTGATGGCGATGCTGCTGTGGTCGGCGACACCACCTTTAAACGGGGATGTTTGTTCAGCGAAATTTCACCATTGCACTGGCGCGGCGGCAAGGTAGAGTTCGCGGCACCATGAACAAACTTCTTCTCGCTGCCGTTGTCGTTCCTGTCCTCAACGTAGCTCTCGCTCGCGCTGCCGACTCGCGCGTGTTCGAGATGCGCACCTACTACGCCGCGCCCGGCAAGCTCGACGCGGTCCACACGCGATTTCGCGACCACGCCTGCCGGCTGCTCGCCAAACACGGGATCGCCCAGCTCGGCTTTTGGGTGCCGGCGGACAACGTGGAGAACAAACTCATTTGGGTGGCCATTCATCCCAGCCGCGAGGCGGCCGCCCAAGCGTGGAAAAGTTTCTTTGCCGATCCTGACTGGCAGAAGGCTTTCAAGGAGTCCGAGGCCAACGGCAAGCTCGTGGAGAAAGTCGAAACACGCTTCTTGACCGCGACGGATTTTTCGCCGGAGATCAAGCCGGTCGCGGCTGGCGACCGCGTGTTCGAGATGCGGACCTACACAGCGGAATCGGGCCGATTGCCGAACCTGCTGGCCCGTTTCCGCGACCACACGGTCAAGCTGTTCAAGAAACACGGCATCACCAACATCGCCTACTGGACGCTGATGCCCGACCAGCCGGGCGCGGACAGCACCCTCATCTACATCCTCGCCCACAAGAGCCAGGAGGCGGCCAAGGCGTCGTTCGCCGCGTTTCGGGCCGACCCGGACTGGATCGCCGCGCGCAAGGCGTCGGAGGCAAAGGCGGGCGGCTCGCTCACGGTGAAGGACGGCGTAAAGTCATTG
>JAOACV010000498.1:0-305 GCA_026417675.1 Verrucomicrobiia bacterium | reverse complement strand
CCGATGAAATAGGGCTCGGGGCGGGGGATTGACTTCCGCCGGCCGCGCGCTAGAGTGGCCGCGTTGCAAAGGCGATGGAGTTCGCCTGAGAATTGCCCGGTTCTGGCGCGCCAGGGCCGGGCTGATGACTCCTGCTGACGAACAGGTCGGCAGGATTTTTTGTTTATGCTGGACAACATCTGGTTCATCGCGGCTTTTTGGATGGGGCTGGCGTTTCTTGCCAGCCTGATCTCCATCCGTGTCGGCATCTCGGTGGCGCTGGTCGAGATCTTCGTGGGCGTTATCGTCGGCAATCTGCACACGCC
>JAOACV010000497.1 GCA_026417675.1 Verrucomicrobiia bacterium | reverse complement strand
GAGCAAATCCTCGACGACCCGACGGACAGCCGGATGCTTTCGCGCGCCTATCGCGCGCCGTGGACGATGTGAGGGCGAAATCATGAACACGAACACGACCCAACCCGTTTCCCGTCGCGAATTCCTCGCCGCCTCGATGGCCGGCGCGCTTGGCGCCGCGGTGCCTGCGGGTGAGACCATCGCCGCGCCAGACCCCGCGGCATCGAGCGTCCCTCGAGGCAAGATCGGCAAGGTCGAGATTGGCCGGTTGTTGCTGGGCACCAACATCATCACCGGCCACATGCATCAGCGCGACCTGCTCTATTTGAGCGAGTGGTCGCGCCGCTACAACACCGACGAGAAAATCCTGGAGACCTTCGCCCTCGCCGAGGCCCACGGCGTGAACGGCTTCATGACACATCACGAACCGCGCATCATGAAACTGCTGAAGCAGCACCGGGAACAAAACCGCGGCAAGCTGAAGTGGTTCGTGGCGCCAACGCCGAAAGTGAAGGAACCCGCGGAGTTCATGAACGTGGCGCAGGAGCTGGTGGACGGCGGCGCGGCGGGGCTTTACGTGCACGGCGCGGCCGTGGACCCGCTCGTTGCGAAAGGCAAGGTCAAAACCGTGGCCGAGTTTGTGGACATCCTCAAAGCCACCGGCCTGCCGGCGGGCATCGCCTGTCACAACCTCGATTCGCTGAAAGCCTGCCAAGCCGCTGGCATCGAATGCGACTTCTACCTCAAGACGTTTCATCACTGGAATTATCCGAGCGCGCCGCGGCCCGACGAGCTTGGCGTGGATACCGACTTCTACAAGATGTTTCGGATTCAGGAAAAGCCACACGGATTCTGGTGCCTGAACCCCGAAGAGACCGCCGAGTATATGCGGACGATCAAGCAACCGTGGGTCGCCTACAAGGTGATGGCTGCCGGTGTCATCCCGCCGCGGGACGCGTTCCGCTACGCCTNCGCCAACGGCGCCGATTTCATCCTTGCCGGCATGTTCGACTTCCAGGTCGCCGAGGACGCGCAGATTGCCAGCGAGGTGCTCAAGGCCATCGGGAAGCGCGCCCGTCCGTGGTGCGGATGACTCTCTGGCGAAGCGCGTTCTTCGGACGCGCTTCCTGGTATTGGCTGAACGATGAGCGCGTTCGGAGAACGCGCTCCACCCTTCGGGGCAGATGTGCGCGACTTCAATTACAGCAACGCGGTGCTGAAATAGCGTTCGGCGCGGTCGGGGAGGACGGTGGCGATGTTGCCGGGAATCTGCCTGGCCAACTGGCGCGCGGCCCAGACGTTGGCGCCGGAGGAAATGCCCACCAGCAGACCGTGGTCCCGGCCGAGTTGGCGGGTGGTTTCAATGGCGTCCTCGTCGGAGACCTCGATGACCTGGTCAATCATTTTCACGTCGAGGATGGCCGGAACGAAACCGTCGCCGATGCCTTGAATCTGATGCAAACCCGGCTCGTGGCCCAGCAGCGCGGAGGCGTTCTTTGGCTCGACGGCCACCAGCTTGGCGCCCGGCTTGTGTTCTTTCAGAAACTTGCCGACGCCTTGGAGCGTGCCGCCGCTGCCCACGCCGGCGACGAAACAGGCGATGTCGCCGCCGAGCTGTCGCCAGAGTTCGCGGGCCGTTTCCTCGTAGTGGACGCGCGGGTTGTCGGGGTTCTCGAATTGCTGCGGGACGAACACGCGCGAGTCTTCCGCCGCCATCTCGCGCACGCGGCGCACCGCGCCGGCGATGCCTTCCCTGTCGGGCGTGAGCACCAGATCGGCGCCGAGGGCGCGGATGAGTTTGCGCCGCTCGACGCTCATGCCTTCGGGCATCACGATGCGGACCTTGTAGCCCTTGAGCCGTCCGACCAACGCGACGCCGATGCCGGTGTTGCCCGACGTCGGCTCGACGATGATCGAGTCGGGCTTCAACCGCCCGTCGCGCTCCGCGCCTTCGAGCATCGCCAGCGCGATGCGGTCCTTGATGCTGCCGCCGGGATTCAGGAACTCGGCCTTGGCGAAGACGCGCTCGCCCTTCAGTTGCAACAGCGGCGTGTTGCCGATCAGGCTCAGGATGTTGTCAGTAAGCATGACTCGGTCGTGGCGGACAAAATGACCGGCGCGCGCGCGGAGTTCAAGATGGAAGACGCCCCGGTTGCTTCCCGACCTGCATGATCAGCCAGGCGAGCAGGATCATCGCGCCGACGGTGAGACAGGCGAGGGCGAAACCGACGAGGTCTTCGCGGTAGCGGCGGAAGAAGCCGCGCCAGCGCGCGGCGGTCAACCACGTGCCGACATCGAGCAAGATCAGGTCTTCGCCGCGGTCCGCGGCCCATGGTTTGGGCTGGCCGGTCTGCACGGTCCCCAAGTCCGTCGAGCGGCGCATCCGGTCGAAGAACGCTTCCATGCGCGCGCTGTCTTCCGGTTTTGTAATCAGGCTGACGATCACCAGCGTCAAGAAGCTCAACAGCATCGCGAAGCCAAACGGTCCCGGCAGCCATTTATAAACGAGCATCAACTTGCCCGTCTGCAGATGCGCCCACAGATCGCCGCACGAGCCGAGTTGCGCCAAGGCGGTCGAGAGGTCCGCCGGCCTTGCCGCGGTGCCCGGCGCGCAGGTGGTCAGGTAGAGCGCGGCGTAGTAGCTGACGAAGGCGACGATCGTGGCGGCGGCGGCGCCGGCGCGGTTGGCGCGACGCCAGAGGATGCCGCCGACGAACATGACGCCGAAAAGCGCGGCGATGGTCTCGCTGAAAAGGAAAGCGTGCAGCACATCCTTGACGGTCAGGGCGAAGAGGATGCCGGAGCCGGTCAGCAGCAGGCCGCTGACGCGCCCCACCCAGAGCAATTGGCGGTCGCTGGCCGACGGGTTTATGTAGTCGAGCCACACATTGCGCGAGAAGAGCGCGCCGGTGTTGACCATGATGTTGGAGCAGGTGGACATGTTCGCGGCGAGCACGCAGGCGACCCTCAGGCAGATGAGGCCGGGGCCTAGCACTCCGCGGGTCTCGTAACCGAAAGCCCGCTCCGCGTCGGGCAGGTG
>JAOACV010000496.1 GCA_026417675.1 Verrucomicrobiia bacterium | reverse complement strand
GCGACCTGAGCCTGCGTGCGACGCTCGCAGCGGATGAACAGTGGCAGAAACTCAAAGCCGCCAAGCTGCTGGAAAGCCTCAAAGGGGCGCCGGAGAAGAACCGGCGGGCTGACTTGGAAGCCAAGTTGAAGGACAACGACGCATGGAAATGGGATGCGCTCGCCGGGGAGGTGAAGAAGCAGATTCGGAAGTATATGGAGGGAGTTCCGGGCGATGCCGAGCACCCGCCACTTCACGAATTACTCGTCGCGGTGGTCGAGTTTTGCCTGCCGTTGAAAGGGCGGCGCTGGCGCTGGGATAACAACCCGGCGGGCGAACGACTCTCTTGGACTGCGCCCGGCTCATCGCCCGATTGGAATCCGAATGTGATGGGGATGCGCGGGCTTTCCATGAAGCGGCTGGAGCAAATCCTGAATCTGCGCAGGCGGTGTCAGAGTTTTGCCAAGCTGGAAGATCGGTATCATGGCCCGTTCAAAGCCGGAAACTACAACCCGCCGGATTCCAACCGCGACGAACGCCCCGACTGCTGCCCCAAGCTGCTGGAGCGCAGCAACCGCATCCGCGAGCAGCGGGTGGATCAGACGGCGCACCTCATCCTTGCCGAGGCCCTCGGCATGGAGTTGAAGAGCCCGGCAGAGGTCGCCAACAAGAAGGAGCGCAAAGCCGAGGTGGACTTGCACGGTGAATACAAACGGCGGCTGGACAGGAACGGGCAGCCGTATCCGCGCTGCTCGGTCATCGTGCTGGAAAACCTGGAGCGGTATCGCACCAGCCAGGAGCGCACAAAGAGCGAGAACTCCCGGCTCATGCAGTGGGCGCACCGGGCGATCATTGAAAAGTTGGAGGACATGTGCCGGCCGTTCGGCATCACGCTCATGCTCGTGGACCCGGCATTCTCGTCGCACTTCGATTCGCGCACCGGCCTGCCGGGCGTGCGCGTGGAGGAGGTTTCGCGCGGATTCGAGCAAAAGCATCCCTACAAGCGTTGGGCCGAAGGGAAGACCAAATCCGGCGGCGAAACGCAACTGGCGAAAGACATCAAGGCGCTGGCGAAACTGTTCGCCGACAATCCCGGCTACAAAGGAAATCTGGTGCTGGCCGTGGAAGGTGGGGAATTGTTCTGCCCCGTCCAGTCGCCCAGCGGAGACGGTGAAGGCTTGATCAACGCGGACATCAACGCCGCCGGCAACATCGGCTTGCGCGCCATTGCTGACCCGCAGCGGTGGGACATCTTCCCGCGCCTCCGCACGAGGCGGATTTGCGACAACGAAGTGAGCGTCACGAACTGGCGCGGCTGGTTCGGGAAGTTCGCGAAGGACGCGACCGAGCGTCGCATGAAGGCACAAGGCGCAGCGGCGGGCGCGTCGCCATCGTCGGCACAAACCGGGCCCGAAGACAACGCCGACTCGGAGTCGAGCCAATCGTCCGAATATCTGGCATTCTTCGTCGAGCATATCGAGCGGCGATGGCCGCCTGAAAACCGTTGGTTGAGCAGTGAGACATTCACATTCCAGCAAGGCGGCCAGGAGATTCGTGCCTTTCCGCAGGGCGCTTACCTGAAGCACGTCGAGCAGCTTTGCAGTGAGCGCATCAACAAGATCAACGCCGCCCGCATCGCGCGGTTGAGCACTGACCGGGCAGCGCCGGACGATGACCTGCCCATGTGATCCTATGGCATCTACCATCGGCCATTGGCCATTGCCAACGCCGTGAGCCTCCATGAGCGAAGCTGGCCTCCAAACCCAGGGCGGGCTGGAAGCCCAGCCGGTGATGCCCGTGCGGCGGCTCAACAACTTCATCTGTTGCCCGCGCCAGCCACGGTTAGCGAAAATCGTCCACGCTCAACCCGCTGCCCTCGATGATGCTCTTGAACGTGCCGATGGGAATGGGTTTGTTGCCATGCTTGGCCACGATCACCTGCCGGCCATTGGGGTGACGTCATTTCTGGTGACTGCCTTTCTGGCTGACCAGCGCAAAGCCGTGCTGACGCAATACGCGAACAACCTCCCTGGCGCTGCGGACTGGAAAGCGTTCGCTCACGGGAGCGCCACTTCCAGCACCTTTGCCCCGGCGGGGACGGCATCCGGCGCTGGCTCAAACCACAAAGCCAGCGCTTCCTTGGCGTTGGCAATGGCTTCTTCCTCGGTGTCGCCGGCGGAGGCGCAGCCGGGCAGTTCGGGAAAGACCGCCGACCAACGGTTCGTCTTGGCATCGCGCTCCACAACCAATCGCAGTTTCATGGCAAACAAGATAGTCATCTGCCGCCCTGCAAACAAGTCGTCGCCACGGAGTTTACCCCCGCCTCCCCCGGCTCTGTGCCTTCCTGCCGGGAGCACACAGCGTGAAGTTCGCGCCACTAGCTCTGTCTCTCCTTCACCTCGCGATTCTCAACCCTCAACGAGTCCATGAGCGAGTCCCCCCTCCAAACCCAGGGCGGTCTGGAAGCCCAGCCGGTGATGCCGGTGCGGCGGCTCAACAATTTCATCTATTGCCCCGCGCCTCTTTTACCTCCAGTGGGTGGAAAACATCTTTCAAGAGAATGCTGACACAGTTGAAGGCTCGATCACGCATCGCAATGTGAACGCGCCGTCGCGGCTGGACGACGAAAAAACAAAGGCGCTCTCGGAAAACCTGCCCGAGGGCGCGCGGCTGCGCAGCTTGCGCTTGGAGAGCGAGGCGCTCGGCATCGTGGGCGTGGTGGACCTGGTCGAGGGCGGGCCGGAGGGCGCGCAGATCGTGGATTACAAGAAAGGTTCGGCCCGGCGCACCAGCGAGGGCGAACGCGAGGCGCGCGAGCCGGAAACCATTCAGGTGGGCGCGTATGCGCTGCTGCTCCAGGAGCATGGCGTCAAGGTTTCCGGCGCGACGATTTATTACGCGGCGGACAAACGCCGTGTGCAGGTCGAGATCAACGAGGCGTTGCTGACCAAAACCCGGCAGGCCATCGCCGCCGCCAAAGCGCTGGCCGCTTCCGGCCGTTGCCCGCCGCCGCTCAAGAACGACCCGCGCTGCCTCGGCTGCTCGGCGTATCC
>JAOACV010000495.1 GCA_026417675.1 Verrucomicrobiia bacterium | reverse complement strand
ATTACGACCTGTTAAAGCTCCTCGGCAAGGAGGACATCGAGTCGGGCGAGTCGCCGCTGATGCAGCGCTTCGCCGTCTATCTGTCCCTGGCAACGGTGCTGACGGTCGCGTGCATGGTGCCCATGGGGTTCACCGCCCCGATGAACGGCGCGGGCGACGCCATCTTGCTGATCTACCTGCTGACGCTCTGCGGCATCTGCACGCTGCTGGCGGGCTTGGCGGCAGGCTCGACGTATTCGCTGGTCGGCATCAGCCGCGAGATGATGACGATGATCACGCTGGAACCGCTGTTTGCCGTCGCCATCGTCGTCGGCGCGGTTCACACACAGTCATTCCGGCTCGACGCCGTGCTCAACGGCTCGGTCTATGCGGCCAACGGCATCCCGTGGTCGGGATTGATCCTGCTCGGTGTAATGTCGCTGTCGTTCCAAGGATTCGTGCAACGCGCGCCATTCGACATCTCCGAGGCGGAGACCGAGATAATGGAAGGCCCATTGATCGAATACTCCGGGCCGAAACTGGCCCTCTTCAAATACGCGCATATGGTCAAGCTGGTCATCTACAGCGCGCTCTTTGTGGCGCTTTTCATTCCTTGGGGCGCGGGTCTGGCCTTTCCAATCGGTTGGTTATTGTTTTGGGCGAAGGTGTTCGGGCTGGTGCTGCTCGTGACCCTCGTGGCGGCGACCCACGCCCGTTACCGGATTGACCAAGCCATCCGCTTCTTTGCGTGCCTGCTGGTCGTCGCGCTGCTCGCGCTGGTGCTGGCGAGCTATGGATTGTGACGGAGGTAAGCCCATGTCTGTTCTCAGCAAACTCAAAGAAACGCTGGTTTGCCTGAAGGCGGGCCGTGTGACCCTGCCGTATCCGGCAAAGGCCCAGCCGCTGCCACCGAAGTTTCGCGGCCGGCCGATCTTCGACGCGGCCAAATGCATCGGCTGCGCGGGTTGCGCCAACAACTGTCCGGCGCGCGAAATCCTCGTCTTCGATCTCTGCCAGGAAGTCCGCGTCCTCAAATATCTCGGCCGGCGCTGCACCTACTGTGGGCGTTGCGCGGACCTGTGCCCCGAAAAAGCGATCACCATGAGCCAGGAGTTCGAGAATGCGACCAACGCCATCGGCGACATCCAGCAGCGGCTCGATCTCTTCATGAGCACCTGCCAGCGGTGCGGACGTTGTTTCAAGGAGCCGTCGCCCCTGGAGCAGTTGAAGTTGAAAGGCTACCGCTTTGACGACATCGAGAATGAGCGATGGGTTTTCCGTTCCCAGGCTTATTGGGAGAAGGAAGCGGTGGTGGACGACGTGAAGATTGATCTGGACTGAGCAACCATGCTGAAAAACCTTTGCCAGAAAATGTTCGGCCGCTCGCTGTGGGTCTATCACGCCAACAGCGGCGGCTGCAACGGCTGCGACATCGAGGTGCTCAACGTGTTGACGCCTTACTACGACGTTGAGCGGTTTGGCATCAAGCTAGTCGGCTCGCCGCGCCACGCCGACGTGATGCTCCTGTCAAGGCCCCGCGATGCGCTCCACGGCCAAGGCGCTCCAGCGCGCCTACGACGCCATGCCCGCGCCGAAACTCGTCTTCGCCATCGGCTCCTGCGCCTGCGGGGGCGGCATCTGGTTCGACAGTTACTCCGTGCTCGGCCCCGTCGAAAAGATCGTGCCAGTGAACTTCTACATCCCCGGATGTCCACCGCGCCCTGAGGCCATCATTTACGGCGTCGCCGTCGCTGTCGGTCTCGTGGACAAGAAAACCGCGCCGGTGCGGTTCAAACAACTGGAGTTTCCCATCCCGCGCTATCATCCCAGCGACCTGCGCGGGCGCGACGAACTGGTCGTCTACGAAAAGGTCGAGAAAGTCTGACTCAGATCGCACGCGCTTAACGAGCTGGCGTTGATTTCCAGCGCGCGATCTGCGACAAGGAAGCGGCAATCGTTGTGACTGCGACATCCACCACTCAGTTTCGCGTCCGCTACAGCGAAACCGACCAGATGGGCACCTTTTACAACGCCCACGCGTTGGTCTGGTTCGAGTGCGGCCGCACCGATCTGATGCGTTCCCTCGGCTTGCCCTACGCCGAGGTCGAACGTCGCGGAGTGCTCTTGCCGTTGACCGAAGCCCACGTTGAATTCCTTGGCCGCGCCCGCTACGACGATCTGTTGACAGTGAAGACCACAGCGACGAGCGAGGGCCGGGCACGCGTGCGGTTCAGCCACGAGATACTGCATGCAGATGGGCGTCCCGTCGCGCGCGGCTGGACGATCCATGCTTTCACCGACGCCGCCGGCAAAGCGATCCGCCCCCCAGAATGGATGGCGAAACTCATGTCCACCCACGCCTGATGCAGACGGAGGGACCGATTGAAGACGGAGACAACCTGGCGCGGCACGGACTCAAGCGGAGCGCGGTCCCCGAACGCGCCCGCCCTCGCATCGCCGCGAACAGATCGCGTTCGGAGAACGCGATCCACCTGTGCGCCAGATCGTTGCAGGAAAGTGCAAAGTGCAGGCCTGCCAGCAGGAAGGGCCGTTTACAACCGCCGCTTCGCGGGTGCATCGCCTAGCCGTCTTCCATCCGTGGCTAATTTATGAAAACGGTTGTCGTGGGTTTGGGCAACGAAATCATCGCCGATGACGCGGTTGGCGTTCTTGCAGCGCGTGCCTTGAAGGAAACGGTTGATCCCGCCGTGGCGGTGATCGAAACGTCCGCCCATGGCCTGGCATTGTTGGACCACTTCATCGGCTACGACCGCGCCATCCTGATTGATTGCGTTAAGACTGGCAAAAACGCGCCCGGCACGATCGTCGAACTGTCTCCCGGCGCGCTCGCCCCCGCGTATGCCAAGTCGCCGCATTTCGCCGGTCTTCCGGAGATGATGGCGTTTGCCGAGCAACTCCAACTTCATTTCCCGAAGGACTTCCGAATCTTTGCCATCGAGGTCGCCGACACGCAAACCTTGGGCGGCGAGATGACCCCCGCCGTCCGCGCCGCCATCCCGCGAGTGTGCGACCGGGTGCGCGCGGCCCTAAGCCGCTGGC
>JAOACV010000494.1 GCA_026417675.1 Verrucomicrobiia bacterium | reverse complement strand
GTGCAGGTCGGCGAGGTCGAACATGAGCGACACCCGCTCGAGCTCCCCCAGCGGGAGCTTCCCGAGCCACTCGTCGTAGAACATCGACAGCGTCCGCACGCGCACGCCGCGCTCGTAGCTCCATGTCTTGCCGCGCGGCATGGCGGTGCCGTTGTCGCTGACGAAGATGACGATCGTGTTGTCCGCAAAGCCGGCCGCTTTCAACTCGTCGAGTAACAGGCCGACGCCCGCGTCCAGGCGCAACACCGCGTTGAACAGGTGGGCGGTTGCGATGCGGTTCTTCTCAGCGTCCGGCGCGCCGAGCGGGATTGGCTCCTTGATGTCGGCAGCGGTAATGGGTTTCTCCGGCAGGCCGGCGATCTGGTCGGTGGCCTGCGTCAGCGGCGCGTGCGGGTCGAAGTAGTTCACGTAGTAGAAAAACGGCTGCCCGCTCGCCTTGCCCGACGCGAAGAACTGGCGGCTTTGCGCGGCCACCCAGCGCACGTCGCGCGTCCGTCCGGGCGCCATCCCCACTTTCGCCGGCATCCAGTCGAACGGGAAATCCGCCGCCGGCTCCACATGCAGTTTGCCGATAATGCCGGTGCGGTAGCCTGACGCCTTGAGCAGCGCCGGCAGCGTCGGCTGACCGGGGTGCATCCGGAAACCGAGATGGGCCAGGCCGATCTGGCCGGTCTGGTGCGGCCAGCGCCCGGTGAGCAGCGCCGCGCGCGACTGGCTGCACGAGGATTCCGCGACGTAGGCATTGGCGAAGCGCACGCCGGCGGCCGCGAGCGCGTCGAGCCGCGGCGTGCGAATGCGCTTCTCGCCGTAGCAGGAAAGCAGCGGGCCGAGATCGTCGGCGGTAATCAGAAGGATGTTGGGCTTCTTCGTTTCGTCGTTGGCTCCACAGATGAAGAGGGTGGAGATCAAGACCAGGAAGACGGCGCATCGTTTCATGGGCATCGTAGGACAGGAGGTTCAGGCAGACTGCGGACTTGGGAGGAAGCGATCGGCGATCTCTTTGAACGCGGCAAGCTCGCGCTGTTGCCACGCCGCGTCGCGCCCCAGTTCGGCGGCGAGCAGACGCGCCACGGCGGGGGCCATCGCCAGCGCGGCGCGGACATTGAGATAAAGCGCGCGCGTGCGGCGCGCCAGCACGTCATCCACGGTGCGTGCCATCTCGCAGCGCGCGGCCCACACCACCTCCGCGCCGCAGATCGGCAACGCCTCGTGCAACGGTCGCGCCCAATCAGGCCGCTCGCGGGCAAGCTCGGCAATGCTGGTCGCGTCGGAGCCGTAGGCGGCCAGCGGGCCGAACTTCTCCGCGTGCCGGTGAAAACCGTGAATGCGCAGGTCGCGGGTCACGCAGGGGCGCTCGGCCAGCCGCGCGAGCACGATGGCGTGGTCCACGCAATCCTCGGCCATTTTGCGATACGTCGTCCATTTGCCGCCGGTGATGGTCAGCAGGCCGGACTTCGAGATGTGGATCGTGTGGTCGCGGGAAAGCGCGGCGGTGCTCGTGGCGTCGTCGGCCTTCACCAGCGGTCGGATGCCGGTGAACACGCTGAGGATGTCCGCGCGCGTCGGCCGCTTGGCGAGATAGCCGCTGGCGGTCTCCAGGATGAAATCCACCTCGTGCGCCATCGGGCGCGGTTCGAGGCTGACGTTTGCAATGGGCGTGTCGGTGGTGCCGACGACGACGTGACCGCGCCACGGGATGGCGAACATGACGCGCCCGTCGCGCGTGTGCGGCACCATGATGGCCGTCTCGCCCGGAAGAAACTCGCGGCCCAGCACGATGTGGACGCCCTGGCTCGGCGCGATCATCGGCGCGGCGTCGGGGTCGTCCATGCGCCGCACGGCGTCGCAAAACGGCCCGGTGGCATTGATGACACAGCGCGCCCCCAACGTGTGCTCACGTCCCGTTTCTTCGTCGCGGAAGACGATGCCGTTGACGTAGCCGTCGGCGTCTTTGAGCAGCCGCGCCACGGGCGCGTAGTTGAGCAAACACGCGCCCTGTTCCGCTGCGGTCTGCGCGAGGTTGACGAGCAGACGGCTGTCGTCGAACTGGCCGTCGTGATACTTCACGCCGCCGCGCAGGCCGTCCCGTTCCAGCGTCGGGATGCGCCGCAGCACCTCCTCGCGCGGCAGCAACTCCGACGCGCCGAAACCGTATTTGCCGGCGAGCATGTCATAGACCCGCAGGCCGATGCCGTAGAAGGGGGCCTCCCACCAGACGTAGTTGGGCACGACAAACTCCAGGTCGTGGACGAGATGCGGCGCGTTCTGGAGCAGCAGGCCGCGCTCTTTCAGCGCCTCCATCACGAGCGAGATGTTGCCCTGCTGGAGATAGCGCACGCCGCCGTGGACGAGCTTGGTGGAACGGCTGGAAGTGCCCTTGCCGAAATCGCTCTGTTCCAGCAACACCACATCGTAGCCGCGCGACGCCGCGTCCACCGCGATGCCCACGCCCGTCGCGCCGCCACCGATCACAGCGATGTCCCACGGCTCCCCGCGCTCCACGACACGGCTGAGGAATGTTTCGCGTCTCATGTGGCCGTCGCTGTTGAACTCCGTCTATTGAGGCCCGCTTCCTCGGATGCTCAGAACTTCCATTCTCTCATAGCGTTGCCTTCCTTGTCGCAAAGCTTGATCCAGTCAATCTCCACCGCGCCGGCCTTGGCGGCAGGATAGAGGCGGACGTGTTTCAGCGTGCCTTTCACCGGCAGCGCGACACGGACTTCGCGCCACTCGCCGTCGCACGGAAGGTCGAAGGCGACGACGTTCTTCGAATCGAATTGTTCCTGGTCGGCCGTGCGCCACCACATCCTGCCGGGACCGCCGGCGGCGCTCTTGGCGCGGATTTGGAAGACCGCCTCGCCCGCGTGACTGAGCGAGGCAATGGCGATGAAACCGTTGGCATTGGCGAGTTGGAGCTTCAGAACGCCAGATTCGACCTTCGCGCTGTTAGTCTTGTCCACCCAGCCGCCCAGCGGGTCTTGCGCCTTGCGTGCCGCACCGGGTCTCGCGTCGGGTTTGTAGGCGGGATTCGGCCTGTCTCTT
>JAOACV010000493.1 GCA_026417675.1 Verrucomicrobiia bacterium | reverse complement strand
AGATGTGTATAAGAGACAGAGTTTCAGCTACAGTTGTGTTCACGACCTGTCACCGCTCCGAGGACAGAAACTGCAGTCGCTCAGCGTCACGGCAACGCTGGTGTCGGATTTGTCGCCGCTGGCCGGTATGCCGCTGAGAGATTTTAGCGGCGGCTTTGCCACCCTCATCAGGGATCTGACGCCGCTCGAAGACGCGCCACTGGGGCATCTGTTTATCCCGCAGACGCAAGTCCATGACCTTTCTCCGCTGAAAGGCGCCCGAATAAGCTGGTTGCAGTGTTATGGGACACAAATCAAGGACCTGACGCCGTTGAAGCGGATGCCGCTGACGAAATTGCAGTGCGACGCCGTCGTCGCCCGCGAGCCGCGCAATCGCGCCTGCCTCACCAACATCGCCACACTTGCCATCATCAACGAGGTCTCAGTCAGAGAGTTCTGGAAACAGATAGACGCCGGCCGGCTCCCGGAACCGAGCGAGTCAGGCGCCGTATTCTTCGATGCAGTGGGCAAACTGCCGGCGGAAGAACAGGTCAAGCGGGTTGTGGCGAAACTGAGAGAACGAAACATAGACTACGACGGCCAAGCGACGCACAAGATCGAGAACGGACAGGTGGTGGAGTTTGTGGTTCGCTCCGAGGCGCTCTCGGACATCTCGCCGGTGGGGGCGTTCGCTCACTTGCGGCGCCTCACCTGTAGCGGCCTGTCGCTGCCCGGCGGACGCTGCTCCCGCAACGAGGTGCGTAGTTTGGGGATGTTGAAAGGGCTGCGGCTGGTCAGTCTGGACTGCGCTTACTCGGAAGTGTCTTACCTCACCTCGTTGGAGGGGATGCCGCTGGAACGCCTTTGCATTCAAGGAACCCGCGTCGGAAACTTGTCATACCTGCGAGGAACCCCGTTGACCTATCTGCGGTGCGAGGACACTCCAATCAAGGATTTCTCCCCGCTGACAAACTGTCCGCTCCGCGAGATTCATTGTTCGCCGAACGCGAACCTTCGTCCCCTGCGCTCGGTCAAGACGCTGGAGAAAATCAACGGCCGGCCCGCCGCCGAGTTCTGGAAACAAGTGGACCCGGGCGATGCGCTTCAGCCGCGGAAGTAAGACAGGGTGCCAGCCGACGAATCCAAGGGCGCGGCAGAAGTCTCCGTGGGAGGCAAGGCAGTCGCGCCCGGTTGACCGAAGAAGTGGTCGCCCCGTCAGTGGACTTCCACACCGCACCCTGACGCTCGGAGAGGAATCTCGGCAACATCTTTCACAGACGGTTCAGAACCTCTGCGCTAGAAACCGGATCGCGTGCAGCGCCGCGCACGTGTAAAGCGCGGCGAAGAGGTCGTCGGCGGTGACGCCCCAACCGCCGGGCAGGCGCTGGCTCCAATTCGCGGGCGGGGGCTTGATCACATCAAAGATGCGATAAAAGACAAACGCGCCCGCCAGCCACGCCGGCGTGACCGGCAGGCCAAGCATCGCCAGCGGGAAACAGACGATTTCGTCAACCACCACCTGTGACGGATCTTTGCGGCCGAAATGACGCTCGCCGATGCCGCTGGTGACAACGCTGACTGAAAGCGCGGCCGCGATGCCGGGCAGCAGCCACTGCATTTTCCACAACACGAGGAACAGGCCCACACCCACCACGCTGCCCCACGTGCCGGGCGCGATAGGCAGATAACCGGCGCCGAAGCCGGTGGCCACGAACAACGCGACCTTCGACAGCCACGGGCAGCAAGCGATCCCGTCCGCGCGCTCAGGCGTCTTCGGTGAAAAGTTTGTGTCCACGGATGAGGTAGGAAACGCCGCTGACGACGGTCAGCAGCACGGTGAGCATCATCAGCCAGAAGACGATGACGGGAAAGTAGTTTGACTCAATGACGGCGGCCTTGTCGCCGAGCAGTCCGGGCCAGTCTTCGAGGATCATCAGGCCGAGCAGGATGAAGCCGATGCTGACCATCTGCGAGATGGTTTTCTGCTTGCCCATCAGGTCGGCGGGCAGCGCCGCGCCCTTTTGTGCCGCCAGCAACCGCAGGCCGCTGATGATGAACTCGCGCGCGATGATCACCACCGCCATCCATGCCTGCACGAGGCTGAGGCCCTTGGGCGTCTTGATTTCGACAAAGCACACAAACGCCGCGCAGGTGAGAATCTTGTCGGCGAGCGGATCGAGCAGGATGCCGAAGGGGGTGGTCTGTTTGTAACGCCGCGCCAGCCAGCCGTCCCACCAGTCGGTGAGACTGGCGATGATGAAGAGCCAGAACGCGACGGTTTTGCCCCAGGGGAAATGCGGCAGCAGCAGCGCCATGACAAAGAACGCCGTCATGACGATGCGGGCGAGCGTCAGTTTGTTCGGCAGGTTCATCGCGCCTGTTGCGTGTGCCGTCCAGCGTGTCGCGCCATCACGGCCTGGCGACCAGATCGTATGCGCTGCTGCCCGTGATTGTCACGTCGAGAAACTGGCCGGGCCGCAGACCGCTGTCGGCGAGATAGACCCGGCCGTCAATGTCGGGCGCGTCGGCTTCGCTGCGCGCGATCCAGGCGAACCGCTTCCGGTTGCTCGGCTTGTCCACGAGCACGCGCAGCCTTCGGCCCACCAACGCGGCGTTGCGCTCGCGGCTGAGTTGCTGCTGGAGCGCCATGGCCTGCGCGTAACGCTCGCGTTTCACCGCCTCGGGCACCTGATGCGGCAGGCTGGCGGCGCGGCTGCCTTCTTCGCGGGAGTAGGGGAACACGCCAAGCCGCTCGAACCGCGTCTCGCGCATGAACGCCAGCAGGTGCTCGAAATGCCGCTCCGTTTCGCCGGGGAAACCGACAATAAACACGGTGCGCAGCGCGACGCCGGGGATGCCGCGACGGATGCGGGCGATAAGGTCACGAATCCACGCCTCGCTGGTTTGTCGCTGCATCGCGGCCAGCATGTCAGGGTGGATGTGCTGCAAAGGCATGTCCACGTAACGCGCCACTTTCTTGGACGCGGCGATGGTTTCAATGAGTTCGTCGC
>JAOACV010000492.1 GCA_026417675.1 Verrucomicrobiia bacterium | reverse complement strand
GCATATACCACAGCGCGTAGTAACCGTCCTCCGTCATCCCGGTGACGAAGCTCTTATAGAGGTTCACGCCGGGCGCGGTGCCGAAGAAATCGCCGAGCGGGCACCACACCGCGGGCTTCGGCTCGCCGTCCCACGTGATGCGCAACGCCAGCTTGCGCAGGCCGGCCATTTCGTCGTCGCGGTCCTTGAAAGCGGTCTTCACGCGCAACGCCGTGATGGCGCGCGGGCCGGCCAGTTCGACCACGCACGCGCTCCGGCCCGGCGCGACGCGGACGGTCTTCCGCGCTGTTTCCTCGCCGTCGCGTTTGCCGGCGGGGTCCTCTCCCAGTTTGTTCGCGAAGAAATCATTGACGGCCTTCAGCGCGGCGGCGTTCTCCGCGGCCAACTTCGCGCTGAACGTCGGCACTGTCGTGCCCTTCGGATACGTTGTGTAGGTGAAATGGAAATACTGGCCCCAGCCCTTGTCGGCGACAATCTTGCACGACTTCTGATACGGGATGGGGAAATAGAGGTTCTGTCCGTGCGACTTCATGTGTTCGAGGTTGTAGGAAAGCATCGGATAGGCGAACGGCTCCCGTTGCCCGCTAAAATAGTCAATGAACGGGAGGTCCACCGCCGGCTGCGCCGCCCCGTCCAGGTAAATCCGCACGCGGCCCTGCTGCGCCCGCGCCGACCAGATGCGCCAGATGCAACCGGGGCCTTCCATCTCGGCCATCACCTCCTGGTCGCCCTCCCTGCGGATGAACATCGGCCCGTCGTTGTTGGCGCCCCACTGCACGTATTTGCCGGTCGCGGCGTCGTAGCGGCTGGCGCGGTCGTAGCTCGACCATTGCGCGCACCGTTCACCCGGCGCGGGCAGTTCGGCCAGCCGCGTCAGGTCGGTCATGTGTTTCACCATGTCGCCGTAGCTGAACCTCTGTTGCGCCCGCGCGCAAGGACAAAGGATCACAGTCACCGCGAGCGCGGCCCCGATGATTCGTAGCGGATGCTTGGTCATGATGTCGCTCCTTCGATCAAAGCCGGCGCCTATCTACGCCCCGCCCGCCCCGAACACAAGCGCGATGTCGCCCCGCCAGGAAAAAATGATGAAAGAAGTCGCGCGAAAAATCTATGGCGCCGGGCCGACCGCCTCCGATACCCTCCGCGCCATGAGAACCAACCATCTCGCCTGCCGGACGTGGTTTGCCGCCACTCTCGCATCGTCCGTCCTCAGTTTCGCCGCCGACGGGCGCCGGCCCAACGTGATCTTCATCCTCACCGACGACCAAGGTTGGGCCGACGCGCGGTTCGCGGGGCATCCTTACGTCAAGACGCCGAACCTCGACCGGCTCGCCCGGCAAGGCACGTGGTTCAAGCAGTTCTACGTCGCCGGCACGGGTTGCTCGCCCAGCCGCGCCGCGTTCCTGACCTCGCACTTCCCAGCGCGGCATCATATCCACGGCCACCTCTCCACACATGAGCAGAACGCCGCCCGTTCCATGCCCGACTGGCTCGACCCGAAGGTGCCGACCGTCGCGTCGCTGCTCAAACAGGCCGGCTATGCGACCGCGCACATCGGCAAATGGCACCTCGGCAACGGCGCGGGCGCGCCCACGCCCGACGCTTACGGGTTCGACTTTGTCCGGCACACCACCGGCAACAAGAATTACTGGGAAGAAAGCGGCAAGGCGGACCCTTACTTTCGCGCCAAGTCCACCGCGCTGTTCGTGGACGAGGCCATCAAGTTCATCCAAGCCAACAAAGACCGGCCGTTTTATGCAAACCTCTGGACGTTGCTGCCCCACGCCCCGCTGAAACCCACGCCGGAGCAACTGGCCGTCTATGACGGCCTCGAACCGCGCGCCGACGAACCCGCGTTCGGGCCGTGGATGAGGAAATACCTCGGCGAGGCCAAAGACCTCAAGAGCCAGATGCGCGTCTTCTGCGCGTCGTTGACGGACCTCGACACCCAAGTCGGCCGGCTGCTCGCCGCGCTCGACGAACTCGGCCTGGCCGACAACACGATCGTCTTCTTCTCCAGTGACAACGGCCCCGAAGACTATCGCATCAGCAACGCCGCCAACGCTGGTGTGGGCAACACCGGCCCGCTCCGCGCGCGCAAGCGCAGCATGTATGAGGGCGGCATCCGCACCTTCGGCCTGCTGCGCTGGCCCGGCCGCGTCGCCGCCGGTCGCGTGGACGACACCAGCGTCATCGCCGGCGTGGACTGGCTGCCGACGATCTGCAAACTCGCCGGCGTCACCGTGCCCGCAGACCAGAACCCTGACGGCGAGGACGTGAGCGACATCTGGCTCGGCCAGCCGCGCCCGCGCCGCAAACCGCTGCACTGGGAATGGCTTTTCCGCGTCTGGGGTGACGGTTACACGCCGCCGATGCTCGCCATCCGCGACGGCCCGTGGAAGCTTTTCGTGAACCACAACGGCAGCGGCGCGCAGCTCTACAACATCCCAAAAGACATCGGCGAGGAACATGACGTTGCTGCCGAGCACGCCGATGTGGTGAAGGATCTTACTGCGAAGGCGCTAGCGTGGCAGAAGTCGCTGCCACCGAGCAAAGCGCGCGACGATGCCGCCGCAACGGGAAAGCCGGTGGACACGCCGCGCCCGGCGGCAAAGGGGAAGGCCAAAGGCAAGGCACAGGCGAAAGCCGCGTCCGATCGTCGCATGATCTTCAAGGCCAAGGACACGAATAACGACGGCAAACTCACGCTGGAGGAATACCTCCACAATTTCCCCGACCCAGCCGAAGGCCGCCGCCTCACTTCGCCTGCGCCCGCCTCGCCTGCTGTCACGCGGTTCTAGAATTCCGCTGCCGGCAGGCGAAAGATGCTTTTGAAAGTTGGTGTGGGCGCAAAGCGAGCCTTGACGCCGGCCATGTCCCGGCGCAAAAGTAACGTGATATGAGGATCGAAGATATCCGAAAACGGCTGACGGGCGGTTTCGTGCCGTTCACGGTTCGGACATCCGACGGCGAGAAATTCCGAGTGCCCCACAGGGAGTTTGTCTTTGTCACCCAGCGTCGCGTCGTGGTCGCGGATCACAAAGGCTACGTC
>JAOACV010000491.1 GCA_026417675.1 Verrucomicrobiia bacterium | reverse complement strand
CCATGGAAGCCACCGTGGCCATGACTGACTTGGTGGACGGCATGAACCGCGCGCCGGACGGCATGTTTCTGCCAGAGCACTTTTTTGAGCTGGGCATGCATGCGGTGTTGATGCACGACGCGGGCTACCTCAAGGAGATCGGCGACGCCGATGGCACGGGCGCGAAATACACCCTCACCCACGTCAGCCGCAGCGCCGAGTTCGCCGACCGCTATTTGCTCGACCGCGGCTACGGGCCGCACGACCGCGCGGCGGTGCAGCACATGATCCATTGCACAGGCTTCTTTGTGGACACGAGCAAGATTCCGTTTCAGTCCGAGCCGGAACGCATGGCCGGCTACGCGCTGGGCACCGCCGACCTGCTGGGCCAGATGGCCGCGCCGAACTATCTGGAGGAGCTGGAAAAACTTTTCGACGAGTTTCAGGAGTGCGTCCAGCGCCAGGGACCCGCCGCAGAACCGCTGGCTGCCTACACCAGCGTCGAGGACATGCGCGCAAAGACGCCGCAGTTCTTCCGCGGCCACGTCATGCGCATGCTGGTCCACCAATGGGGCGGCGTCCATCGCTTCATGGAACGCCCCCTTGGTTCCGGCAGGAATCCCTACATCGAAGCCATCACCAAGAACATCCGCAAGGTGGATCCGAAATTCCGGTTGTGATCAGGGAGTGGTTGTCCCGGACGGTTTCTTATCCGTGTCGGACTTCTTGAAAAGCCCTTTGAGCATGTCGCCCGCTTTTTCTTTTGGAGCGGACGTGCCGGAGGACGGCGGGGTTGTCGCGGAAGGCGGCGTGGTTGTGCCGGAGGGTTTCGCATCCTTGTCCGACTTGTTGAAAAGTCCCTTGAGCATATCGCCGCCTTTTTCCTTCAAGGCCTTGCTGCCGGCGTCCTTCAAGGCGGCTTGCAGCGCTTGGCTGGTGTCGAGCTTGGGACTGCTCAGCGTGCCGGTCAGCGGGACGGTGAGCGACTCGCCAAGATACTTGGCGAGTTCCTTGTTTTGTTCGCGAATCTTGGCCGGGAACGGCAGCGAGATTTGCATCTGCATTGTTTGGTCGAAGTTGATCTTTCCTGACAAGGTAATCATCATGCCGCTGAGTTTGATGACCATCTTCTGATAGCTGAGGCATCCCTTCTCCACGACGAAGTCGGTCGGCTCGATTTCGCCAACTTGGGCGTCCGTGCCGGTGCCGAGGTATTGTAGGATCATGTTCAACAGCGGCGCGCCGGTGATCTTGAGGTCCTTGACGGCCAACTGGCCGCGGCCCGACAGGCGCTGACTGAGCAAATCCGTGATGGTGAATGACGCCGCGTTGGTGACGCCCGATTCAGGCAACGGATTCGTGTTCAGCGGCCCGGTCCATGTGCCATCGAATGACGCGCTGGCCTGGCCTTCCAATTGGCCCTTCTTCGCGAAGAGCAGGGGGCTGAGGTAGCCCAACAGCGGCGCCATCTCGACGTTGAGCGCCAGCTTCTCCACCTTCATTTGCGCGCGGCTCTGCGGCCCTTGGGCGTTCAACTCGCCTTTCACAGACGCCGAGCCGCCGTTGATCTTGCACGTGTAGTCGAGCGGCAGCTTGCCCGCGCGCATGTCGGCGGCCAGCGGGTCGCCCTCCACCTTCACCCCTGTGTGCGAGTAGGCTTGATAACCCATCTTGGAGCTGAGTGTCAGACTGGCGAGCCACGCGGCGATGTCCTTGCCGGGTTGGAGCGGCCCGGTGAAGACCAGCCGCGCCGCTTGTTGATCCGTGGCAAGAATCTCGCCGGCGTTGAACGCCTTCAGCAACGGTTTGAGCTTCGGCGGGTTATAGGTCGCGTCGGCGACCAGATTGTCGGCGTAAAACGGTTGGTCTTTCTGCTTGCGCAATGTGCCGCTGAGCTTGGCCCTCGCGGTCTGCATCTGCAGCTCGCTGCCCTCGGCGATGGAGACCATGAAACCGTCTTTCGTGTTCGCGAAGAGGCCCTTGACATTCAGGACCGGCTCCGGCTCGTCAATCGCGACGCCGCCGGTCTGCGGCCCCTTGAAGTGCAGTCCGGGAGCGGACGCCTGAATCGTGTAAGGGAAACCGCCCTGGCCGGCCGTGACGTTGGCCGCCAGTTTCACATTGCCGGCCAGCTCGGTGGTGTTGGTCAGCAGGCCCATGGCGACAACGAGGTCGCGCAGTTTCGCCAACTCGGCGGCGCCGTCCGCGCGCGCATCGAGTTTCGCGAGCTTGCCTTCCTTGTCCAACGCGACATCGGCGCGCGCATCGCGCGCCGCCAGCGCGGTCTTCAGGCTTGCGCGGCTGATCTGGTAGCTGCCGGTGCGTGTGTCCACCTTCGCGTCCACGTCCAAGGCGGGTTTTCCGAGCGCCATCGCGTTCTGTCCCGCGGAGGCGATCTGCACGCTGGTTTCGGGCAGGTCGAGCTTGGCGACCACTTCGGTGCCCGCGCCCGTCAGGGAGCCGCGCAACCGCAGACTCACGGGGCCGGCGCCGCTCTGGAGCGCGATCTCCTTGAAGTAGCCGGGCAACGCCGACGCGAGCGCGACGGGATCGAACTGGCCGGCGATTTCGAGGTCGGTCTTGTCGCTGGCCGGATCAAGCGCCAGCACGCCTTTCATCGTGGTGATGTCGAGACCCGGTCCGCGGGCGGTGGCCGATTGGATTTGAATCGGCGTCCCCAGCGGATCGAGCGGGTCCAGGGTCATCGAGCCGTCCAGCGCCAGTGTTATCGGCCAGCGGATGGACTCCATCGCCTTGCCCGTAAGCGTGATGCCCTTCGATTCGACGCGCAGAGGCTTGCACGCCAGGCTTGAAATGGCCCCGTCAGTCTCGACATGCGCGGTCAACGGTCCGCTTCCACCGAGGTCGCCCAGCGGGACGCCCCACGCGGACGCCGCCGTCATCAGCGCCTTCACATCGGTCTCGCCGTCCAGCGCGGCCTTCAACGTGGACGCGCGCAAGGTCTCATACACCGATTCCCTCGGCTTCTCAGGCGTGATCAAGGTTGCCTGGCCCGACAAACCGATGCCGCCGTAGCTGGCCTTCACGTTGGTCGCGCTCCAGCGCCTCGCGGTCGT
>JAOACV010000490.1 GCA_026417675.1 Verrucomicrobiia bacterium | reverse complement strand
CACTGGAAGAGCCGCCAGGCGCTGGCGAAATTGCCTTTCACTCCCCGGATGCGGTCGTGGACCGTCTCGGTGCCGTCAAGGGAGACACCGAGATTGCGCAGGTGGCGGCCGGAAAGCCGGGAGAGCAGAAAGGTCTCGCGCTCAATGATGCGGTCGGCCTCGATGGCGTTGGTGGCGCAACTGGTGCGCTGGCCCCGGCGATCCATCGCCAGCCAGAAGTCCACGATGTCGTCGCGGTTGAACTGCTCGCCGCCGGTGGTGACGACCTGCGCCAGTTGCGGGTTGCGGTCGAGAAACCGTTCGAACTCCGCGAGCGTCATTTCCTGCGCGGCCAGTTCGGGCTGCTGGATATAGTCGCGCCAGATCGCGCAGTGCGAGCATCGGCTGTCGCAGCGGTAGGTCACGCCGACGAGCGCCTGCGCGGGCATCGCCGCCGACGGTTCGCGCAGGCCAGCCAGCCGTCGCGCGTCGTTGCGCAACGCCGCCATCAGCCAGCGCGTCCAGAGGCGCAGGCTGTCGCGGCCGAGGGTGTCGAGGGGAATTTTGATGGCCACATTCCACCCAGCCTACTACTTCTTCTTCGTAGGCACGTCGAAATCCAGCTCAATGCCCTTGGGCTTCGGCGCGGCGGGTTTGACGCCGGGTTGCGCTTGCGCGGCGGCGGAAGGCTTGGCGCCCGGCACGTCCGGCGGCGGCTGCGGCGGCGCGTTGATGCGGTCCCATTCGGCCTTGGCCTCCCCGCTCGATTTGGAGGCGGCTTCAAGGTAGGAGGGCACGAACTGCGGGAACTGGAGGTCGCGCGACAACCAAGCGTAGGAGAGGAAGTTGTTGGCGCGCTCCGCAGGCTGCTTGAGGGGGTCGGTCGGATCGTAGTGGGTGAACAGGGTCAGCAGCGCGACGGGGGACAAATCGCGCCAGGGAACGGCGACTTCGCCCTGCGGCCCGGTGAGGATGATATTGGACTCGTCGGCCTTGGTCACTTTGCCGGTGAGCCGCTCGTTGCGACGGTTGGTGAGGTCGCCGCGTTCGTAGGGTGTCTTGGCGATGCCTTGGATCGCATGACGCTTGAGGGTGACGAGCCGCTGGTAAATCTGGGCGCGGTCCTGGACAACCTGTTTGATTTCAGGGCTTTGCAGCTTCTTCGCGGCGTCAGCATAGACCTTTACGGCCGCCGCGAAGTCGTATTCGGCCACGAGCGGGGGGATGGCCCCGTCGAGTTGGGCCAGCGTGCCTTTCTCGGCCTCAAACGCCTCGCGCCGTTGTTGCGCCTTGAGAACTTCGGCCTCGAAGTCGGTGAGCTTCTTGACTTCCTCTTCGGTTGGCACGAGCGCGCCCAACAGCACAGGCGATTTGACGCGGGTTTTCAGCGCGGCCAGCTTCTTGGCGGCCTCGCCGCCGTTCTGGGCCGCGACGAGGGCCTTGATCTCCTCGACGCCCTTGAGGTAGGCGGCGAGTTCGGCGGTCAGCTTCTTGATGTGAGGCTGGAACAACGTGACCCACTTCAACTCGCCGTCGGTCGGGGCGCCGGCGTAGCCGGCCAGCAGGGCCGCGGCTTCGGCGAACTTGCCGTCGGACAACGCACGCGCGCCCATGTAAAGCTGCGCCAGGGGCCACGCGCCCGGCAGATCGCTCTTGAGTTTGGATTCGACGGCGCCCGGCTCCATCCCGCCGCTCATTAACTGGCCCAGCACGATGCCGTAGTTGTCGCGGGTGATCTTCTCGGAAAGTCCAACGCTCACGGCGAGCTGCGCGCTCGCGTCGAACTGCTTCCGGGCGTCTTCCGGTTTGCCGGTCAGATAGGACAGCAGCCCGAGCTGACAGAGCACCACCGAACGTTTGGTGGGGTCGCCAATGAGGTGCTCGGCGGCTTTGTGATAGTAATCAATCGCCGCATTATACTTGCCCTCCGAGAAGCTGCGGTCGGCCGCGTCCCAAAGATCGAGCCAGTTTTCCAGCACCGGCACCGTGGTCGTCGCCGTCGGCGTTTGCGGGGCGGTTTTGTTCGCCGACGCGGGTTTGCCGAACAGTTTCTCGCGGTGTGTCCAGATCATGACCGCGCAGGCTATGCAAGCGACCAGCACCACGAGCGTGCCAATCAGGCCGGCCCATGACATGGACGGTTCGCCCGGCGCCGTCACCGCCACGCCGGCAGGTCGTTGCTGGCGGCGGATGGCGAGCTGCCGCTGGTGGATCACGGCGGCCTGCGCGGCGTGCTTCAATGCCGCGATCAGCTCGTCGTAGGAATCGAACCGGTCGGCCGGGTTCTTGTTGAGCATCTGGCCGATCACCTGCGCGGTTTCGGTGCTCACATCCGGCGCGAACGTCTTCAGCGACAATGCCGGCTCCTTCAAGTGCTTGAGCACCACCTCGGTGGCCGTGCTGGCCTCGAACGGCGCCCGGCCCGCCAGCGCGTGGAACAGCGTGCCGCCCAGCGAATAGATGTCGCTGCGGAAATCTTCGCGCTCTTTGTTGAGCTTCTCCGGTGCGATGTAGTAGGGCGTGCCCCAGATGCCGTCCTCCTCCTGCCGCTTGTCCTCCTCGCCGCCGAACTGGGCCAGCCCGAAATCCACGACCTTGGCCTGGCCCTCGGCGTCGAACAGGATGTTGCCAGGCTTGATGTCGCGATGGATGACACCCTTTTGGTGCGCCGCCCGCAATGCCGAGGCGACCTGGATGCCGATCTCGATCACCTCTTTTTCCGGCACGCGCTTGCGCGTTTCGATCATGTGGTCAAGGCTGCCGCCCTCCAGCAACTCCATCACGAGGTAATACTGACCGTCCACTTGGCCGAAACTGAGGATTTGCGCGATGTTCGGATGACTCAGCGCCGCCGCCGCTCGCGCCTCGCGGGTGAAATCGGCCACGAACCGCTGATTGCTGGCCAGCTCCTTCTTCATCAACTTCACCGCGACGAACCGTTGCAGGGTGGTGTCAAACGCCTTATAGACCGTGCCCATCCCTGTCTCTTATACACATCT
>JAOACV010000048.1 GCA_026417675.1 Verrucomicrobiia bacterium | reverse complement strand
CTCCCGCACCATTCCTCGGTGATCGGTAACCAGTGTTCAGTAATCCGCCTTCAGTAGCGCTTGGCGCGATGGTGGTGAAGCGGAGCTTTCCCCGACTGGCTGCTGATTACTGGTTACTGATCACTGCGTTGTGCTGTGCGCGTAAAAATCGCGAGTCGTTCCAACTTCTCGGCGGCTTGTCCCGTTTCGATGGTGTGCTCGGCAAGTTTCAAGCCTTGCTCGTAGTCCTGCACACGGCCCGCCACGCGGAACGCGGCGGCGGCATTCAGCAGCACGATGTCGCGGCGCACACCGCGTTCGGTGCCGTTGAGGAGGCGGCGAATGACGTCGGCGTTCTCCTCGCGTGTGCCGCCCGCGAGGTCCGTCAGACTGGCGCGAGCCACCCCAAAAGCGAGAGCGTCGAATTCGCCGATCGTGCTTTTGGCGGTCTCGGAAAATTCCGCGACGGTTGTCGGTCCGAGAGTGGAAAACTCGTCCATGCCGCGGCCGTCCTCCGTCTGGCCGCTGACAACCATCCCGCGGCGCACGCCCATTAGCCGCAGCGCCTCGGCGAGCCGCTGGACCATAGAGGCGTCGAACACACCCACCAGTTGGGCGGAGGGCCGAGCGGGACACAACAACGGACCGAGCATGTTGAACACGCAGGTCTGGCCCAATTCAGCGAGATGACGGCGGATCGGAGCGATGGTTTTGAAGGCGCGGTGGTAAAGCGGAGCGAAGAAGAAGCTGATGCCGACCTCCTTCAAACAACGCGCGGCGGCCGCAGGCGGAATCTCAATGGCGACACCGAGGGCTTCCAGCACGTCGGCGGAGCCGCAGCGGCTGGTGACGGCCCGGTTGCCGTGTTTGGCAACCGGCACACCGGCGCCGGCCAGCACGAAAGCGACGGCGGTGGAGATGTTGAAGGTGTGGAGCTGGTCGCCGCCGCTGCCGCAAACGTCCATCAATAGGCCGCCGACGTCCGCGGGGCCGACGCGGGGATTGACGGCTAGTTCGCGCAAGGTGAGGGCGAACGTGGCGATCTCCTCGGCGGTCTCACCCTTGCGATGGAGGGCGACGAGAAACTCGATTTTCAGATCGTCGCTCACACCTTCGGAGAGCAGGCTGCGAATGGCGCGATGGGCTTCAAGCGGACTGAGCGACAAGCCGCGGCGCAGACTTTCAACCAGCGGCGGAAACTCGCGCGCGCTCAGCGGGCCATGCGAACGAAAGTAGGAGGCGACTGGCCCGGTGAGGGTCACGGCGGGGTAGGGCTGGAGTTAACGCACCTCGTCGCCGCGTTCCGGTTTGCCGTCGAGGATGTCGGCAGTGACCCGCAGGTTCGGGATGTCCATCGGCTCGGTTACTTTGATGGTGCCGACCCGATCCTTGCCGCGGTAGAGCGTCAGGTGGCTGCCAGGCGCGGGGATCTCATTGGTGGGGAACTGCAAGATCAGCCATTTCTCGTCTGCCTTGACCATGACGACCTTGGCCAGCGGTTGTCCGGGCGGGCGCGCTGCGGGCTTGACCTCGCCGGGCGCGGTGACTGTCCCAGGCTTCTTGGTTTCTGCAGGCTTCGCGGGTTCCGCCGGCTTCGCAGTGACGGCAGGTGCGATGCTTGGCGCGGGTTTCGCGCTGGGGGCCGGTTCGGTCGTCTTGATCGGCGTGGCGTTGGTGGTCGTCGGCGGCGGGAAAAGTTGCACCGGCTCCTTGGCGGGCTGCACAGGCGGCGGCGGCGCCGGGGTGACGGTGGTTGTTCCGGTAACGGCGGGGCCTTTGGGCGGCTGCTCTGGCTTGGAAGCTTCCTTGCTGGAGCAACCCACCAAGAGCGCCGCGGCTAGAATGAACGCGAGATAATGGGAAAGTTTCATAAAACGCGGCGGATGCTAACAGAGGACGTGGCTGAGGTCAACTGTGCTGCCGCAGTTTCTTCGCAGTGATCAGAGCTAATGTGCCCCCTGTCCTTTGATGACCACGGGGATGGTTTTCAGCAGAATCTTCAGGTCGAGCCAAAGCGACCAGGAATCAATGTATTCGAGATCGAGCCGCATCCATTCCTCGAAGCCGATTTTGTTCCGTCCGGCGATCTGCCAGAGACAAGTCATGCCGGGCTTCATCGAGAGCCTCCGCCGCTGCCATGGGTCCTTGAAGCGTTTGATTTCATAGACAGGCAACGGCCGCGGCCCCACCAGGCTCAGCTCGCCCTTGAGAACGTTGATCAATTGCGGCAGCTCGTCCAGCGAGGTGCGCCGCAGGAAGCGGCCCAGCGGCGTGACGCGCGGGTCGTTGGCGATCTTGAACACCGGCCCGTCCATTTCGTTGATGGCCGCCAACTCGGACTGTCGCTGGGCGGCGTCGCTGACCATGGACCGGAACTTGAGCATGGTAAACACACGTCCGCGCAGCCCGCATCGCTCTTGCCGGAACAGGATCGGGCCGGGGGAGGTGAGCCGGATAGCCAGTGCGATCAACAGCATCAAGGGCGCGAACAGGACCAACAACACCGCGGATAGCACGCGGTCCAAAACGTTCTTGCACAACAACGCCCAAGAAACATTCGGTCCGGAGTGAAACACGATCATCGGTTGGCCCATGAGTTCGCCCATCACAGGCCGGGCAATGGACGTGTGCACAAAATCCGCCACGAGCCACGCCTCGACTCCTTCAACCTCGCAAGCCAGGATAGCAGATTCGACCTCTTGCAAATAGCTTTTCCCCGAAGTGAAAATCACCACGTCCACCGGCCGGTCTCTGATCAATTGCGCCAACTCTTCCACACTTTGCACGTTCAGGTTGATCTGCGAGACGACCTCCATGCCCCACTCTGGATGATCGTGAATCTGTTTCACCAGGCCTTCGTTCTCATGCGGACTGCCCACCAAAACCACGGCCCGCCGATGTTGACGGTGCGAGACGGACAGGATGACCAACCCTTTCCAAGCCCCGTCGAACACCCAGATAGCAACGCTGCTTATCACGCCAAAAAGGAAGATCGTCGCGCGATTGACCTCGCGCACATCGAGCACAAACAGCAGGGCCAACACGATCAACACGCACACACCCATGCTCTGGAACACCGTCCAAAACACCCGACCCGGCGACTGGTTGATCGAACGCAGGTAGAACCCGTGGGCCTTGAGCGAAAAGTGACCAATGATGGCCACGATCACTGCCAGCCAGACCTCTTCGCGGAACAACATCGCCCGCCGCAATCCCAATTCATGGCCTAGGTGACGACGAATCGTGTGGGCCAGCCAAAGACTCCCCAAGAGCAACAGCACGTCAATGATTTGACGCACTTGGCTCTCGATTTGGCGGCGTTCTCTCAGCATGTTCTCAGCTTTTAGCGGGCGGCGCGGACCGCTTCAGTTCCGGCATCAAGCGGCCCACAAAGTCCCGCAGCAACTGGCGCACTTGCAGCTCAAGGATACGATTCTTCTCTGCGGTGGCTCCAGGCGGAACCACCGAGGACACGGTCAGATAAGCCCAGCGATGGTTGACGTTGTGCAGCACGCGGTCAAGGCTGTTCCAAATGATGCGTTGCACATGCGAGGCCGTCATCCGGTCCTTGCCCACGAACCAGTAGTAAGTCAGCCGCGTCACGCCGCCGGCCCCTTTGGACTCCGGCAGCCGGAAAAACGTTTTCAGCGCCCGCACCGTCACAGAAGACAGTCCGGGCGCGTCCACCGGAACGTTCTCATAGCGCGCGTCCAAAATCGCCCAGCCTTGCGCGGGCAGACAGGTCTCCGGACGATGGATGCTGCGGGAATCTTTCCCGGCCAGCACGATGGAACAGTAAACCTCATGCCCGAAGGCGTCCCAGTATCGCTTGCGCTCAAACTCCGTGTCCCGCGGCAGGCCAAGCCGTTCGCGCTCCGTCACCTCGGCCGGCTCGCCCACCCAGTCACCTAAGCGCGGCGGCAACGACATAACAATGCCTGCCTCGCTGACGTGGGTGACTTTGCCGGCAAACGCCGTCAACCCCAGCGTCGCCGCCAGTAACACGATCAACACGAGGTAGGGACGCCACGATTTCATCCGTTCCAACTCCGTGCCCCGGATGGCCTGAAAAGGCGTTTCTTCAACGCCCTGTAGTCCATGTCCAGCAACCGGTCCACCAGCAACAACATCGCGATCGCCGGGATGAACACCACAAACGTCGAAAACTTGTCAAACACTCCAATCGCCTCCTGGCCAAACATGCTGCCAACCACGCCGGAGGAGGTTACCCGGACGAGATTGCCCAGCATGGCCAGCGGGACTGCCGCGAGGACCAGCACCCAGCGTTGCCAGTTCCGCTCGCGCACCACGTAGCCATAGACCGTGGCCAGCGTCACCAACGCAATCAGGGAGTTGATGCCGCTGCACGCGTCGGCCACCTCGAGCTGGAATCTGCCCTGTGGCACCGAGAAAATCTGCGCGCCCAGCCGTTCCACGGGCACGCCGATGAGATTCAATATCGCCGCGGCAGTGGCCGACACCATGCGTTTGAGAGGATTGGTCATCCCCACCACAAAGTTCAGCGGCACGGCGAACAGCAAGAAACCCACCGGGAACATCAACCTCTTGGCTACCTGCCAGCCCCAGAGAAACATGGGGATGGACCAGAGCAACAGAATCAACGAAATCAACCCCAGCCGCCATAGTTCTGTTTTGTGGCCGACGAAAAACATCATCAGCGCCAGCGCCACCAACCCCGCCGCCCACGTCGTCGTTTGCCGCGGCGCCTCAAACAACGAGTATCGCGCCCGCCACAGCAACCAGAGCGATACCAGCGGAATAAGCGGGGCGTGCGAATACATCTGGTCGGGTCCGCGCAAATAACCCATGTAGGAATACCAAAAGGAATCCACACGGAAGTAGAGATAGCCGATCAACCCCGCCACAACCGCCGCCAGCAAGAGGTTCACTTGCGTCTGGCGATCCTTCCAGTCAAACGGCAACAGCGGCTTGGGCGCTGGCCGCTCCGCCAATCCGGTGGTCTTCGTCTCGACTGCCATAAGCGCGCGCATCCTATCACGCGACCCGACCCGCTGCAACGGCGCGACGGGGGAGTGCGGGCTTGTTTTTACTCTCGAGCTTCAGCACGCCGCCGCTCGCCTTTTCGGCGCATCAGGAACCATTCAACTGTCGCGGCGGCGAACATCATCAGGTAAACGTCCAGTGGCATGCGAAAGCGAACCTTCGAGATGGTCACGGCAGCCACGGCTACAAACGTGGCGAAGTAGATGATGATAATAGTTGCGCGGCGCCGGTCCAGCACACCGCAGAACCAGCCGATGACTCCCAGCAAAAGCACCGGGCCGAACGTCAGCGCGCCGACCGCCTTGGTCGCCCAAGTCGTGTGAGGGTTTTGCGTTTGGGTTTCGGGCCACAACCAGAAGAAGTTCAGCGCCTTAGCCGGCCAGAGCCACGCGATGTGTCCCGGATGTTCCCGGATGTAACGCATCGCACTCTCGCCCAAGAGAAGGTCCCCGGCCAGTTNGTTGGTCGCAAACACCGCGCGGTAGCGCCTCCCGAACGTCCGCGGCAGGATGCCGACGTTGCTGCCGCTGGAGCCGGTCGCGTTCGGGTTGTTCCCATACCAGAGATTCAAGTTCTGATTCGTGCCCATCACCGGCGCGCCAAACACCGCCCAGTTGCGGAGCGGCCACGGGACGATGATCACCAGAGCGACGCCCACGATGAGGAGCGATTTCCGCCAGCCCTTGCGACCGAGCCAGAACGGCGCCAGCAGCACCGACAACAGTAAATAGGGGATAGTCAGTGTGCCAACGCCCAAACCGACGCCGGCACCGACTGCCGACCGCCAGCCGCCGCCGTTATACACGCGCAACAATCCCCATGTCGCCGCCAGCAGCGCCAGCGTGAACAGGGTCAACGGGAACAGCGTCCCGGCGGCATAGACATAGTAGGGAAAACCTGCTGCCGCGCCGGCAGCCCAAAATGCCGCCCGTTCGCCCGCGCCCAGTTCACGCGAAACGCGGTAAGCCAGCCACACCGCCACGGCCCATAGCAGCGCCTGCCACACGCGCGCCGCCGCCAGGTTACGGTCGAGTGCATAAATCGCCGCTAGCAACATCGGCTGGCCCGGCGCGCGAAATGCGCTGGGGTGGACACCGTCCATCGAGTAGAAGCCACGGTCGAGGAGATTGCGCGCGATGGCGTCGTATTCCACTTCGTCGCGCCAGAAGAACTCGTTCGGCATCAGGAAACACCAGCCAAGCCGCAGCGCTTGGGCGGCCCCGATGATAAGGCCGAGTTGGCGGCTGCGCGCCGGCGTCTCCGCGAGTTTGTCCCAAAGCCGCACGGCGGCCGCTGCGGCGAACATGATGAGGATCGGATCGGTGGGCAAACGAAAGCGCGTGCAGGCCGTCAGCAACGGCAGCCCGAAGGCGAACAATCCCCATACGATGTAGAGCGCGCGCAGCTCGCGCCACTGACGTCGGAAGAGCAGCATTCCGATGATCCCGAACAGGAATGCTGGGTAGTAGAAGGCCGCGACCACAAACAGTTTGCGCGGCGAAGCGTGTTCGACCGCCGTGCGCGTTTCGCTGTAGGCGGCGTGCAACGTAAGCCACTTGTGCGCGTAGGGCGCGGCGGCGCGGTGCGGATGTTCCCGCATGAACCGCCTGGCCTCCGCTCCCAAAACACGGTCGGCTTGCGTTTCATTCAGCCCCGCCAACCGCGATTGGAGTTCTTTCATCCGCTCGACGCTGGCCGCGTCCTTGGCGCGGTCTCTCCATGCGCTCTCCTCCGGCCACAGGAAACGGTCGCCGGCGTCGCCCCGGCTCAGTTCATTGTTGCCCCGCCAAAGCGTCAGGCCGGTGCCTCCAGAGACTGGTATGAAGTAACCGAAGACGTGCCAGTTGCGGAGCGTCCACGGCGCGATCGTGGCCGCGGCCATCAACCACATCAAGCCTGCGAAAGCGACGCGCCGCCGCCAAGCGACGTCGCGCGCCAACAACGGTACGAATGCTGCGGCAGGCACCAGCGCCAAGGCTACGGCCCGGCTCAGGGCTGTCAGCCCCAAACAAAGCCCTGCTAGGAGCGCCCATTTCCACGACGGCTCCTGCCCCAGCCGCACCAACAGATAGGTGGTCGCAGCCAGCCAGCAGGCGTAGAAGTTTTCCATGTAAAACACGCCGGCCAGATACAGCACCGGCGGATACACCGCCAAGGCCAGCCCGCTCACGACCCCCACTCGACGCCCGAACAACCGCGAGGCCGTCGCCGCGGTTGCCACGCAGGTCAGCGCGCCCACGGCCGCCTGCGCCACGCGCAGGGCGGTGTAGCTGTGGCCGAAAAGTTTGTAAACCAGCGCCATGAACATCGGCCAGAGCGGTGTGGAGTTGTAGGCGCTAGCCTTGAATCCCTCCCCGCCTGCCAGACCAACGGCTATCGCGTCATAGAGATGTTCGTCCGGCCAATATAGCCGGTCCGGTTGCAGCGTCAGCAGCGCGAACAACGTCCGCGCGGCGAAAGCGACGGCGAAAATCAGTGGCATATCCCTACCGGGGAACAATCAGTTCCCGCTCCGGCAACCAGCGACATTTGAACAGCCAATAAATCGCCTTGATGCCGTCGGTCCACCGGATCTTCTTGCCCTCCTCGGCCGTGCGCGGGTTGTAAGTGATGGGGCACTCCGCAATGCGATAACCGAGACGCAGCAGTTTGGCGGTGACTTCAGGCTCGAACTCAAAACCGACGCCCCGCAAGCGCACGCGGCGGATGACGTCGGTGCGAAACAGCTTGTAAGCGGTTTCCATGTCGGTCAGCGCGCAGCCGTAGAGGAGCCGCGTGAGCATCGTCAAGAACCAGTTCGCAAGCCGGCGCACGGGTTTGACCTTGCGATTGCGTTTGGCGAACCGCGAGCCATAAACCACGCTCACGTCGCCCGCGTTCAACCGTTCCACCAAACCGAGGTATTCGTTTGGATCCAATTCCAAATCGGCGTCCTGTATGATGACCGCGTCGCCGGTGACATAGGTCAACCCCACTCGAACTGCGGCGCCCTTGCCGAAATTCACTCGGCTGCAATACACCTGCGTGACGTCCTTGCTCAACCGCTGCACGATCTCAGCCGTGCCGTCGGTCGAGCCGTCGTCCACCACAATGATCTCCTTCTCCAGCGGGACCGCGCGCACTTTGCGGACGATCTCCTCGATGGTCGAGCGCTCGTTGTAAACGGGGATGATGACGGAAAGCTTCATCTGCGCGGAGGCCGTGGCTTCAGAGTTTCGGCCGCGCCCGTTCGTAGGCGATGACGTGCTGGAGAATGTCACGCAACTGGTAACGCGGCTGATAACCAATGCGCTGCTTGATCTTTGTCAGGTCCGGCACGCGCCGCAGCATGTCCTCAAAGCCTTCTTCGTAGGCCTCGTCGTAGGGGACATAGACGATCTCGCTTGCGCTACCGGTCATCTCCTTCACCAACCGGGCGAGGCCCTCGATGGTGATCTCCACGTCATTGCCGACGTTGAACACTTCACCCACGGTGTCCTCGCGTTCCATCAACTGAATCAGCGCGCCCACCACATCCTGCACGTGTCCGAACGCGCGCTGTTGTTTGCCGTTGCCATACACCGTGATCGGCTGGCCCGCCAGCGCCTGGCGCACGAAGTTCGGGATGACCATGCCGTAGCGGCCGGTCTGTCGCGGCCCGACGGTGTTGAACAGCCGCGCAATGACCACCGGCAACTTGCGCTCCTTCCAAAACGCGATCCCCAGGAACTCGTCCATCAGCTTCGAGCACGCATACGACCAGCGGCCCTTGTTGGAGGGGCCGATCAGCAGGTCGTCGGTCTCGCTGAAGGGAATCTTGGCGCTCTTGCCATAAACCTCGCTGGTGGATGCCAGCAGCACCTTCTTCCGTTTCTTGGCGGCAGCCTCCAACACCGCTTGGGTTCCATCGAGATTGGTCTCGATGGTGCGCACCGGGCTTTCGACCACCAACCGCACGCCGACGGCCGCGGCGAGGTGGTAGATCACGTCGCACTCGTCCCCGGCCTCGGCCAGCACGCGGCGGTTGGTCACGTCGTCAATGATGTAGGCGAACTTCGGGTCTTTCTTCAGGTGCGCGATGTTGGTGATGGAGCCGGTGGAGAGGTCGTCGAGCACGAGCACGCTTTCGCCGCGCGCCAAAAGCGCCTCGGCCAGATGCGAACCGACAAAACCGGAGCCGCCTGTGATCAGTGCTTTCATTGAAATGCGTTGGACGTGGTTAGATCGTTGTGCCCGACGGGATGATGGAGTTCTTGGGCACGCAGACGATGCCGTCGCGGATGCAGTAGAGCGGGTGGTCCACGTTCTCCGACTTGCCGTGCGGCGTGATGTGGACGCGGTCGCCGATGCGCACGTTCTTGTCCAGGATCGCCCGTTCGATGACCACGCCGTCGCCAATGTTGAGGTTGGGCCGGCCCAAGCGGGCATTTTCCCGTCGTTGTGCTTCGGTTTCGAATTTGTCCGAGCCAATCAGGACGACATCCCGCAGGGTGCAA
>JAOACV010000489.1 GCA_026417675.1 Verrucomicrobiia bacterium | reverse complement strand
GCAAACAGATCGTAGTGCGCGATGAACCGTCCTCGTTCGGCCCGATCAGTTTTACCGTGCAAGCCGCTGCTGACCGCATCACGCTCCGCTTGCCGGACCAATACCGGAACGCTCCGCAACGCCTGCTGGTGCGCGTGCCGTGGTTCTACGCGCTCACACGTGCCACGCTCGACGGAAAACCGGTCACGGCGAAGGACGGGCATATTGGCGTCCCGCTAGCAGCCAAGGAGTTGGTTCTGTTTGGCCGTATCAAACCCGACGCCCCACGCTTGAGCTACGACCAAGCCGTGGCCGACTACAAAGCCGAATATCGCCGGCGCTACACAGAATTCTTGCGCATGGGACTGAAGTGATTGTGTTCAGAAAACGCAAAGGAGAACGCTATGGGCAAACCAACCAGACAACACGGGATGTCAAGCTGCGCCATGCTCGGTTTGATGGCAATGGCGGCTGCCGGGATCTCGCTGGCAGCAGACGCCCCCAAAAACAACACCGTCCGCGATCGTCTGTGGATCTTTACGGTGTTTGCGGGTGGAGATAACAATTCCCTGGAGTCGGGCGGCTTTCGCGGCGGCTCGCGCATGACTCCTAGCGAAGGCGCATTTTGGTTGGGAGTGCCCAATCTGCTCTTGATCCGTTCCAACGAGATCCCACCGCTGCCGGGGGGCGAGCAATGGCGCGCCAAAACCTCCTTTGAGCAATACGCCATCTCGTTCCAACCGTTGGAGCGCGTGGTTTGGTCCGTGGTCGGGAGCGGCGGCAAGGGAGGAATGGCAGAGCTGAGTCCGGTGATTGACTTGGCCAAACGGTTCCCGAACATGCGCGGCGTTTATCTGGACGACTTCATCGTTGACGTGAAGAAACAGGCCAATGGCCGCATGATCCGCCGACCGGCGCTGCAACCGCAGGACCTGAAAGAGGCGCGCGAGCAGTTGAAAGCGGTGGGCCGCCCCATGGAAATCTGGGTCACACTCTACACGCACGAGATCAACCGCTCCCGAAAAACCAAGTCGCCCGGGTTTCGAGATTGCGATCCGCCGCTTGCCTCCTTCCTGGACCAGTTCGACGTGTTGACGCTCTGGACGTGGAACTCCGACGAGTTGCGCGAGCTGGAGGAGAATCTGATCGCGCTGGAAAAGGTCGCGCCAAAGAACGCGCGCATTGCGCTGGGGCTTTACCTTTGGGATTTCTCGAACCACAAGCCAGTTTCCCTCGGCCTGATGGAACACCAGTGCGAACTGGGCTTGAAATGGCTGCGCGAACGTCGCATTTCCGACATGATCTTCCTGTCCAACAACGTGCTCGACGTGGGCCTGCCCAGCGCCGAGTTCACGCGGCAATGGATCAAGAAAGTTGGCGGGGAAAAGCTGAGCCGTTGAAGCAAGACCATGAAACCCATTCTTGCCATCACCACCCTCCTCCTGGCATCGCTGGCGCCGTCGCGCGCAGTGGAGCCGGGACTGGTGGCGCACTGGAATTTCGACGAAGGCAGCGGGGATGTCGCCAAGGATGTGACCGGCCACGGCCACGACGCCGCGCTGAAAAACGTCGAGTGGGTGCCGTCGCCGCGCGGACATGCGTTGCGCTTCCACACCCGGCGGAGTCTGGCGCGATACGGCCGGGCGGATGCGATGAACCTCAGCGGCGACGCGACGCTGGCGGTCTGGGTGAAGACCGACGCGGCGGTCGCGCCAAACACGCACCGGTTGATTTTCGGCGATGACGGCCCCGGCGTCGCGCGCAATCTGCACCTGAGCCTGGACAGCTACAACCGCCTGAGCTTCGAGTGGGCCGACGGCAGGAGCAACGATTCGCTGCTCGCTCCCGCCAGCCTGCTCAACGGCTCGTGGAAACACGTGGCGGTGGCGGCCGATTCACGAGCCATGCGGGTCGTGATGTATGTGGACGGCGTCGAGGTGGCGCGCAAGGCGATGTCGCTGCCGATCAGCAAAGCCACCTTCAAGGAGCGGCTGACGGGCTGGTTCTACAACGGGTTCTTTCAGGGCGAACTGGACGACATCCGGCTCTACAACCGTGCGTTGACGGCGAAAGAAGTGCAGCGGCTGTTCGCCTCGCAGGCGGATGTGCAGGCGGAAGCGCCAACAATATTGTTTGACGGCTCGCGATCCGAGCCGCGCGGCCTCGTGTCGGCGACATTGCGCAATTGGACCAGGCAGCCGCGTGGGATCGAACTGGACGGTTCGCGCAAGGTGACGCTGAAGCCGGGCGCAGCGGCGGGGGTGACGTTGGGCGAGGTCGCGCTTCAGCCCGTGTGGCGCCGTCGCAATGACCTGTTCACTTGCGAGCCGAAGACCGGCGGCGCGGCGTCGGTCGCGGTCCGCAGGGGCGAGGCGGTTGAGCGGATGACTTTGGGTTTCGCCACGCAGACGGTGCTGGAGCCGATGCGGGTGAACGTGAAAGACCCGTGGCAGCGAAAAATGCCGCCGGGCAAGACCGCGCGCGTGGAGGTGGAGGCGCAACTGGCGTTACCCGCCGAGCAGTTGCGCGAGGGAACGCTGCGGCTGCGGCTCGTCTCGCGCGAGAGTGGCCGGGACGTGTTGACGCGGCAGATCAAATCGCCCCGGAGCCGGCAGTCGCTGACGCTGGAGGTCCGCGCGCTGCCGTGGGGCGCGTATGATTTGCACGCCAGCTTCCTCGACCGCGCCGGACGCGAAGTCGTCAGCGTGAAACGGCTGGCCACGGTGCTGCCCGACGGCAAGCAGCGGATCCGCGTGCTCAACAACCTCGTGAGCGAACTCATGGACGCTCGTGCCCGCGGCCTGCTCGCGAGCCGCCGCATCGAGTTCATGAATCCGCGCGACGGCTGGGTGTGGTTCAGCGTCGCGGGGAACTGCACGCTGGCGCTGGGAGACGACCGCCTGCCGGCCGGCGAGGCGATGCGGTTGTTGCCGGCGGGCCGGCATGTGTTGGAGGTCAATGGCGCGCCGAGCGAGGTGATCATCCGCGCCATCCCGGCGCTGGTGTATAACGTTTATCCCTCCAGCACGCAGATCGCGTCGTTCGGCCCGAACACTTGGGAGCGGTTGCGCAAACACACGC
>JAOACV010000488.1 GCA_026417675.1 Verrucomicrobiia bacterium | reverse complement strand
CCGCCGAGCCGGTTCAGATTTGCCAGCGCGGTCCGGTCGAGGAGATTGTCAGTGCTCGCGCTCATGGTTCTTTGTGGCCGGGGGCGTCAAACGGCGAACCTCCATGCCGATCATGCTGATGTCGTCGGCGAACGCCTGCGCGCCGCCAGACTGCTGGAACCGCCGGACTTCCTCGAACAACTCGTCGAACAATCGCGGCAGCGGCAGGGCGACGCGTTGCCGCACCGCGGCAAGCAACCGTTGCTGGCCGTATTCCTCCTGATGCGGGCCTTCGACCTCGAACAATCCGTCGGTGAAAACCATCACGCGGTCGCCCACGCTCAGCGCGCGCGCGGCGACAGGGAACTTCGCCGTCGTCACCAATCCCAGCGCCGGCCCCAGCGACTCGCGGTCCGGGTTGAGCGACTCGACGGCCCCCGCGTCCAGCCGCAAGTGAAGAGGGCTGGGATGGCCCGCGTTGGCGTAGCGCATCATGCCGTCGGCGAGGTCGGCCACCAGATAGAACGCCGAGGCGAACATGGGAGTGTCCGCCTGTCGAAGCACGGCGATCATCCCGTTGTTGATGTCGGCAAGAAACCGGTCCGGCTCGACGGCTCGCGGCGTCAGTTCCTCGACCAATCCGCGTAGGATGGCGGTAACGGGCGCGGGGCACACGCCGTTACCCATAACGTCGCAGAGGAACAACCCGGCCGCGGTGTCTGAAAGCCGCAGCACGGCAAAGAAATCGCCGCCCACCGCGCCGCTCGGCTCGTAGCGATGATGGAACCGCAGCGCGCTTTGTTCCGGCTTTGCCCCCGCGGGAAAGGTCGGATATTGCCGAGGCAACATGGCGAGCTGGATTTCGCGCGCCATGGCCAGGTCGGCCTCCATTTGGGCGTTCTTCTCGCGCAGCTCTTGCGTGGAACGAGCGAGCTGCTCTTCGAGGCGTCGGCGTTCCAGCGCACCCAGCATTGCACGGGCAAGCGCCGCCTGTTCCAGACCGATCTTGCTGAGGTAGTCTTTCGCGCCACGCTTCATGGCTTCGACGGCGACGCTCTCGCTGCCCTCGCCCGTGAGCATGACGACCGCAGGCTGCTGGCTCTGCGGCAGGCTCCGGACCTGCGCGAGCACGGTCAGACCGTCGTTGTCGGGCAGATGGTAATCGAGCAGCAGGAGGTCGTAACGCGCGGTTTGCAGTTCCTCCAATCCCTGTCGTCCCGTGCCGACGGACTTGATCATGCATGAGAAGTTTTCGCTGACAACCTCCACCAGCCGACGCAGATACATGACGAACACCGGATCGTCATCCACGATCAACACAGAGATCGGCGGCGCATACATCTTGGTTCGGGATTCTACCTCAGACCCGCTCGCGCCGCCAACCGCGCTATTCAAACCGATCCATCCAGCGCTCGTCCACCCTCACGAAGAGTTCGAGGAAGACCTTCTTATTCATGGCCACTTCCAACTCCTTGCGGGCCGCCTGACCGATGGCGCGGATTTTTCGGCCGCCTTGGCCCAAGAGCATCGGGCGGTAACGTTCGTGGCTGGTGAGGATGTTGGCCTTGACGTAAAGCGTGGCTGGTTCGTCGGGCCGCCGGCGCGGGCGGTCGGCGATCTGTTCGATCTCCACCGTGCACTGGTAGGGTAACTCCTCGCCGGTTTGCAGCAGCAGTTTCTCGCGGATGATCTCGGCGATCCATTGCTCGTTCGACTCGTCGGTGACTTGGAACTGCTCGTAATAGAGAGGCCCGGTTGGCAGGCGCTTGAAGATTTCATCGGCCAGCCCCGCCACGCCTTTGCCGGTCCACGCTGACAATTCGACGAAAGCTTCGTAGCGCGGCGCCAGCGCGCGGTAATCGTCGAGAAACGGCTTGTGGTTCACGTCCATTTTGTTGATGGCGAGGATACGGGGCTTGGGCACTTTGAGGATGAGTTGCTCGACGGCCTTTTCCTCCGGACCTGTGGCGCGCGTCGGATCGGCCACGTGAACGATCAGGTCAATGCCCTCCAGCGCCTCGCCGAGCCGTTGGTTGACTTTCTCGGTGAGCCGGTTGCTAACCTTCATGAAGAGGCCGGGCGTGTCCACCAACACCGCCTGCCCCTCCGGCCGATGCAAAACGCCGCGAATCAGATGACGCGTGGTCTGAGGACGCGGGCTGGTGATGGCGAGTTTGGTGCCGACCAAGGCGTTGAGCAAGGTGCTTTTGCCCGCGTTGGGGCGGCCGGCCAACACAACAAACCCACTTTTCCTCACAGGCTCGCGCGCCGCGGGTGGAGCGGGCTGGCTCATGAGACAACGGTAGCGGACGGGCCTAGTAGGATTCCTGCTGCTGGCGCGCCGTCGCGTAGATCGCCTTCGCCCTGCGGCGGCGGCGCTGGACGCTGGGCTTCTCGTAGAAGCGGAGGCGTTTCATCTCGTCAAGAACGCCTTCCGACTTCAATTTGTCCCGCAGTCGGCGCAGCGCGCGTTCGACGGGTTCGCCTTTTCGCAGTTTGATTTCGACTCGTTCAGCCACTTCACACCTCGATCTGGAAATTTGGGCGGTAATTAGTGCCGAAAATCCGCTCCGCGTCAAGGAGAGCTTCCAGATTTTTGTCTTTTTTGCAACCCCTTTTGCGCGACCGCCCGGCTAAGTCCGCCTCCTGGTGATAGATATGTTCGTGGCATGTTTCATCTTTGCTTGGACGATTCGCAAAGCGAGCGCCGTTTCAGCCTGTTTGCCAACAGCGTGTTGCGGCGGCCTTCTGTTGCGCGACTCATCGCGCGATTCCCGCGGAAGGCTGAACTCGAAAACGCGATGCCCGTTACGGTCGCACAGTCACTTCGAAGATGCGCCACGGCTCCTGTGTGGGCGCGGCCGGGGCGGGGCGCAGGCGGATGAAGCGCGCTTCGTGCCGCGCGGCAGCGGGGTCCATCGGGCGCCACTGGTTGCCGTCGGCGGACAGTTCAATCGTCAGACCCGCTGGCGAGGTCTCCGCGTCAATGGTCTTGAAGGTCTCGATGCGCCCCAAGTCAAGTTGCCACCACATGTCACCGGTCAAGGCAACTTCGGAGTCCCACCGCGTCTCGATGTAGCCGTCGTAGGCG
>JAOACV010000487.1 GCA_026417675.1 Verrucomicrobiia bacterium | reverse complement strand
GCCAAGGGCGCCGCCACCTTGAAGGAATGCGGCGCGGCGAGCGGGTGTTTGAACCCGCGGGGATCGGCGATGCGGACGTCATAAGCGCCGCGCGCCTTCATGGCCTCGATCAGGCCCTTTTTCAATTCGGCGCCGGAGAGGGCGGCGCCGCGAGCCTTCCGGCATCCGAAGGTCAGCGGCGCGGCCGTGGCGGCGAGCGAGGCGCGGATGAAGGTTCTCCGCGTAATGATCGGCTTCGGGTTTCTTTCTTCTATGACAGGAATCTGCTTGTCCATTTGGTTTCTACGTGTCAATCAATACCGAAAGAAGCATCAACAGGTTACATGAGAGTTCGCTCACCGGTTGCCATAGTGGCCTCCGGTGGGCCGGGCCGCCGAGCTTGGGCCGTTCGCTGAAGGCAATCGTCCATGAATCTTCAATCTCGCTATCGTGGTTGTCTTCTGGGCTTGGCGTGCGGTGACGCTGTGGGGACGACCGTGGAGTTCAGCAGCCGCGGTTCTTTCCCTCCAGTGACCGACATGGTCGGCGGCGGCCCGTTTCGTCTGCCAGCGGGCGCATGGACGGACGACACTTCGATGGCATTGTGCCTGGCTTCCAGTTTGCTTGAGACGGGCGGCTTTGATGCCCAAGATCAAATGCGCCGATACACCGCATGGTATCGCGACGGTTACTGGAGCAGCACGGGAAGATGTTTCGACATCGGCGCCACCGTCCTCGATGCGCTGATGAGGTTTGAGCAAACGGGGGAGCCATTCAGCGGGAGCACAAACCCCCGCTCAGCCGGCAACGGTTGCATTATGAGGCTGGCGCCGATCCCCATGTTCTTCTATCCGGACTTTTCTGCGGCGGAGCATTGGGCGGCCGAGAGTTCCAGAACCACCCACGGCGCGACTGAGTGCGTGGAGTCCTGCCGCCTTCTTGCGTTGATTCTGTGCGCCGCTTTTTCGGGCAAGAACAAAAAGGAGGTTTTGTTCGGGCACGCAACGCGCGAATTTCAGTCCCGGAAGGTTCGCGCGATCGCCCGCGGGGAATACGCCGACAAAGAACGCACGGCCATATCGGGTTCCGCTTACGTGATCGCTTGCTTGGAGGCGGCCGCTTGGTGTTTTCTGCGCTCCGATTCGTTTGAGAGCGCCGTCTTGCTCGCTGTCAACCTGGGTGATGACGCCGATACGACAGGAGCCGTCACCGGGCAGATCGCAGGAGCGTTTTACGGCGAAGAAGGCATTCCGCAAACCTGGCTGTCTCGACTCGCCCATGGCGAGCAGATTCGGGAATTGGCGGACCGCCTTTACCGCAGAACAAACCGCGCCTAAGGCGCTGCGGCGAGCCGCCGGCAAGCTTCGCGGTGGAAAGTTTGGAACGTCTGAACATCAACAATAGCAATTGCGCAGGGAATCTTCTTCTTGACCGGGGGGACTAGCGACTGGAGGGGACCGCGCTGTGGGCGCGCGCGGTTTCGGCGTGCGGACGGATTTCGGAGAAGGAGAAGAACCCGGCGGCGCTCATCCCTTCTTCGCGGGCAGCCTGGAGATGGCGATGGATCACCGCAGCCGCCGCGGCGTGGGAGGGGTTGGCGCGGTGGATGTAGCCGACGCCAAGCAACGGATAGATGAGATCCGCGCGCCCGCCGAGTTCGCGGTCGGCGATGACGCGCATCGCGCGGCACTCCGCGCGAAACCACGGCGTGCTCGGCGTGTATTGGCCGACGGCGACAAAGTCCATCAGGTCCTCCTTGAGCCAGCGCGGCCAATCCTGAATGGCGCGATCTTTGTCGGGCGCGAACCGCGCCCACATGTAACCGACGAGCCTGGCGGTGGGGCGGGCTTTGCGCAAGGCCCCGCGCAACAGCCGGACGTAGTCCGTGATGCTGTCGCGCTGCCACGCGCGCCAGTCGTCGTCGTAGGCACCCACGTTCTTGATCGGCTTGTGGAACTTCGCCTCGAAGCCTTTGGCGCAGCGCGGACAGTGGCAGCCGCCCCCCGGTCTGACGTAATCCAGCGCAATGCCCGCCACGTCGTAGCGCGTGACGATCTCCGCTAGCAACGCGGCGTGAAACGCCCGCACGCCGGGGTGATTGTAGCAATACCAGTCCTCCGGCTTGCCGCTGCGGCCGATCATCGCCCAGTCCGGATGCGCCTTGAGGTCGTCGGGCTGCGCGACGCCGAGGATGCAGGCGGCGTAGATTTCCACGCCCTGTTTCCTGCCCTCGGCCACGGCCAGCGCGAGCGCGTCGCCTTCCGTGATCGTCGAGGGCAGCGCGATCCGGCTTGGGTAGAGCGTCTCCTTGCTGGTGCGGGCGTGGATCAACAGTTTGGTCAGACCGGCGGCTTTCGCGTCGGCAATTTCCTGTCTCATGCTTTCCGCGGCGTGGCTGGACTTCGTTGAGAACTCGTAGCTCGGCGCGCCCCAACCGAGCAAGTCGAGTCGCGGCAACACCGGCTTGGCGGCGCGTTCCGCGTCCGGTGTCACGGTTTTCTCGATGAGTTCCTCCCTGATGCCGTCCGGCGTTGCCAGACGAACTTTTCCGCAAATCTTCACCGGGCCGGCGAGGTTCGGCGGGAGCAGATAGTCGCCCGTGGGCACGCCGTCGTCAGCGATTTCGGGCGCGAGCGCGTGGCCCGCTTGGGTGCGCAGGTTGAGGCCGTAGAGCGGCACGACGCGGTTTTGCGCGTCCGTCAACGTCGGCCGCGCTCTGCCGTGACGCATCGCGACCTCAAGCCGCCAGGCGCGCAGATCGGCCAGCGAGAACGGGGCGGTCACCCCGGTGGGACCCAGCACGCGGCTGAGCAACTCGCACTGGATCGTGTCCCATGCGTTGGGCTTCCCGGTGCTGTAAACCAGGAAGCTCTTGTTGCAATCCGTAAGGAAGACGTAGCCGCTGGCGGCAAGGTCGGAAGCTCCGTTGTGGAACCCGCTCATCCGCACCCGCACCGTTTGCGCGCCCGGTTTCGACAGGTCAATCCGCTCGTGGGTGTAAATCTGCGCCAGCTCGCGACGCGGCGGCGAGTAGAGCGTCCAGTATTGCGATCCCCACGCCGAAGTCAGACACACCGGCGCGGTTCTCTTGACA
>JAOACV010000486.1 GCA_026417675.1 Verrucomicrobiia bacterium | reverse complement strand
ACAGCGATGGCGCTGCTCGGCATGCTCTCGCTCAAGCTCGGCCGCAGCATCCAGTGGGACGGCGCGAAGGAACGCGCCGTTGGCGACGACGAAGCCAACAAACTCCTCAGCCGTCCTTATCGCGCTCCCTGGGTGTATCCGGAGGTGTGATCAATTGAGACCGTCCACGACCTCGAATCTTTCGGCTCCTCACATCGCCGCCTGCAAACCGTGTGTTGCGATCTGCGCGCTCTTCGCGCTTTCCCGCAACGCCACGTCGCGCACAACCGCAGCCCAAGCAGGCCGCGCTACAGCCTGATTGCCGTTCGGCACTTTGGGACTCAAGTCCCAACTTTCTTGATACAAGCGCCGGTCGCAAACAACGGCGAGTTCATCGGGAGGGCGACGACGCCTTCAGCCAAAACATCGCAGCGGTCTCGTCGTTGATCTTGGTGAGCGTGCGAATGCCGCGCAAGACGCTGGCGTCGCGGTTCAACACGAAGTCGCAACGGATTTCCCGCAGCGGGGCTTGGGCGATCGGCGAGAGATCCTTGACGCGCGTGGCGTCGCACCAAAGCACGGTCAACGGCATGCCGACCAGAGGTTGAAGATCGCTGACGGGCGTGTTGCTGCAACTGAACACCGTCAGCTTCATTCCCGCCAGCGGCGTGAGATCGGCGACCTGTGTGCCGCTGCAACTCAAGACGGTCAGCGGCATGCCGCGCAACGGCGCCAAGTCCTTGATCGGATTATTGTGACACCACAACCAATCCAGAGGCAGCCCTCGCAACGGCGACAGGTCGGTCAGATCACCCTTCTGCGTCGCGACCCACGGCGTGATGATCAGCTTACGCAGGCCCTTCAACGCGCGCAGCGGCGAAAGGTCGCTGACGCCGACGGTGGAGAACTGCAACTCGGTGACGACGCCCTTCTCGATCCGATGCGTCTGCCTGCCGTCAAACTGCGGGTTGAGTTCCCTCAGCTTGGCCATGACGCGCGCGACTTGCTGTTCCGCGGGCAGTGCCGTGGTCTGGATCACGAACGGCGCGATGGCCGCGGCGCGCGCGACGGCTTGCAGAAGCTCCGACGCGGGCTGGCCGTTGATCTGTTGCAGCGAGCCGAGACTGGCGAGAACCTCTGCGGCGGGTTTCGCTTCGAGCACGGCGCTGTCGCAGCGTAGTTCAACCAGTTTCGTTTTGGCGAGCGGCGAGAGATCGGTGACGGGCGTGCCAGTGATGTCGAGTGTCTCTAGCGGCGAGTCGGCCAGTGGCGCGAGGTCCTTGACGGCCGTGTGGGCGCAGGCGAGCGATTTCAGGGGCAGGCCGCGTAGCGGCGACAGATCGCTCAGCGGCGACTTCGCGTCCGGCGCGCCGTTGCATTCCAACTGCTCCAAGTCCCTCAACGCTTGCAGGGGGGAAATGTCGGCTACTTTGGAGGCCGAGAAAGACAGTCGCTTTACCTCACGCCGCACCAGACCGTAATCTCCCTGACCGGAGAACCCGGGGTTGAGTTCGCGCAGCCTGCCAAGGACGCGATTGACCTGCGCGGAGCCGCGAAGTGCGGCGACTTCTTTCAGAAATGCGTCTGGGCCGGCAGTTGTAACGACATTCGTCGCCGCCCCCGCGCTGGCGGGCGTGATCGTGCGCAACTCGATGCGGTGGAACACGGTGTGCGTCTTTTCGCTGAAGAGTCCCAAAGGCAGGTTGCCAGAATTGACGGCGGAGATTTCGTCGGGGTTGCCCTTCCACTCGACCAACAATTGGCCGTCAAGGAAGCCGCGCACGCCGTCCTGACGCACCTCGACCAGTGACGTGTATCGCCGGCCGTTCTCCAAGCCGTCCAGCAGGCGCACGAGCGCAGGGCTTTGGTCAATCTTTCCGATCTCCCTGGCGAAGCCGCTGAAGTTGTTGGTCGGCTGCGCCTGCAGAAACCAGTAGAACAACCGCCCCGCGCGCAACAGCCGCATCCCAACCTCGCTCTGGCCGGTCCGGCGCGTGAACGTGATGCGCAGGTCGTATTCGTCGGGCAGCGGTTCGCCGGGAATGCCGATGCTGGCGGTCGAGTCCGCAGCGGAATGCAGTTCGCCGCCTGTGAGGCTCCACGCGCCGCTCTCGGTGTGCCTGGCGGGATCCACCAGCGGCAGCAGGCTCACCGCGTGTTTCCAAGGATCGTCAGGAACAACCGGAGGTTTCAGCGCCGGCGGCTCGGCAACCGGTGTCAGCATCGGCTCAGGTTCCGGTTTCGGATCGGGAGCCGTGACGATTACTTGTTGCGGCGCCGGGGCCGGCGGTGGCGGCGCCGGTTCTTTTCTTGATCCCCACAGCGACCACAGAAACAAGGCGGCCATCACAACGACGGCGCCAGCAGCGGCGTAGATCCACGCTGGTGAGACCTGCCGCGGCGGTTTCGCTACAACCGCGGGCGTTCCCGCGCCGGGGGCGACCAGAGGGACGACCGCTGGAGTCACTCCTGTGAGCTTGTCATGGACCTGCCGCATCTCAGCGATGAGCGCCTCATAACTCTGATGACGGTTGGCACGGTCCTTCATGAGCATCCGTCCCACGAGCAGCGCCAGCGGCAGAGGACATGCAGGCCAAACACTGAGAATCGCCGGAGGGGGCGCTGATATGTGCTGGCGGAGAACGCTCGCGGGATCCGGCCCTTCGTAGGGCACTTTTCCCGTCACCATATGAAACAACGAACAGCCGAGGCCGTAAATGTCGCTGCGAAAATCCAGGTCCTCCAAGCCGCGCGCTTGTTCCGGGCTGACATAATGCGGCGTGCCCAAGGTCATCCCTTTTGCCGTGATGCGCAGGTTGCGGTTGGTCGCTCGCCGCGCCACGCCGAGGTCGCCAAGTTTAACCTCGCGGTCCTTGGAGATGAAGAAATTGGCCGGCTTGAGGTCGCGATGAATGATCTTGGCCCGGCGCCATGCGTGATCGAGGCCTTGCGCAATCTTTAGGCAAATGTTCACGGCCTCCGCCGGCGGGATTTTTCCCTCGCGCTGCAACCGCTGTTCCACCGTCTCGCCATCCACGAACTCCATCACGAAGTAGTGAAGCCCCTCCGCCTCGCCGGCCGCGATGACGGTGACGAGAT
>JAOACV010000485.1 GCA_026417675.1 Verrucomicrobiia bacterium | reverse complement strand
GTGATGCCCTCGTCACGCAGCCTGGCGAGCAACTGTTCGACGTGATCCGGGCCGCGCGTCTCCAGCGTCAGGTCAATTTCCACGCCGCCGATTTCCATGCTGGCAAAGGCGCGGTTGTGGACAACGTCGAGGATGTTCGCGCCGGTGGCGGCGACTTGGTGGCAAACGTGGGCCAGTTCGCCGGGCCGGTCGCGCACCAGCGTCCGGATGCGCACCATGCGACCGTCCTTGGCCAGGCCGCGCTCGATGATCTTGGAAAGCAGGTTGGGATCAATGTTGCCGCCGCTGAGGATGATCGCGACGTGTTTGCCATCGAGGCCCGCGATCTTGTGAAAGAACACCGCCGCGAGCGCCGCCGCGCCGCCGCCTTCGACGACGGTTTTTTCAATCTCCAGCAACTTGAGGATGGCGCTGGCGATCTCGCCCTCGCTCACCGTGACGATCTCGTCCACGTAACGGCGCGCGATCTCCAGCGTCCGTTCGCTGACCCGCCGCACGGCGAGGCCGTCGGCGATGGTTGGCTGTGCTGCGACCTCCACCGGCTGGCCGCTGCCAAGCGCGGCTTTCATGGAGGCAACGTTTTCCGGCTCGACGCCGATGACACGGATGTCTGGACGGCTCTCCTTCAACGCGACAGCGACGCCGCCAAGCAAACCGCCGCCGCCGACCGGCACGACGACCGCGTCGAAGGCGACCGGCTCCTCGAGCAGTTCCAGTCCGACGGTTCCCTGGCCGGCGATGATCGCGTCATCGTCGAACGCGTGCAGCAACGTCAGCGCGCGTTCGCGGGCCAGTTGGCGCGCGTGGGCCAGCGCCTCGTCATAGTTGTCGCCGTGGAGCACCACCTCGCCGCCGAGGTCGCGGGTGTTGGCGACCTTGATGAGCGGCGTCGGGCACGGCATGACGATGGTGGAGCGCAGACCGAGCCGCGTGGCGTGATAGGCCACGCCCTGCGCGTGGTTGCCGGCGCTGGCGGCGATGACGCCCGCCCGACGCTCGGCGTCGGTGAGTTGCAGCAACTTGTTGAGCGCGCCGCGCTCCTTGAAGCTGCCGGTCATTTGCAGGTTCTCCAGCTTGAAGAACGTGCGGCAACCGCAGAGCCGGCTGAGCGTCAGCGACAGCGGGCACGGGCTGCGATAGATCACCGGTTGGATGCGCTCCCGCGCGGCGCGGATGTCTTGCAGCGTGATCATGCCGGTCTTCGTAAGCCCTCCGCGCCGCCATTGCCAGCCTCATTTTCGGCCGTCGTGGAAAGGTTGCAGCAGGAGCCACCGCAAGCGCGGCACGCATGGTTGCAAGAGTCTTTGTGATGTTGCGCGGTCGGGCGCGGCTTGCTGCCGGGGCGCGACGGGCCTTGACCTCGCGCCGCGCGGGATTAGACTGCGGCGCGACTGAGACTTTGAATTGACAACGACGGGAGGGCTTGGCCCTCCGCTGTTTGCGGCCAACCAGCGTATGAAAACCGCGAGAGAAAAGAGAACCAAGTTCCCGCCCGGGCTTCCGCCGGCTGAAAAGCTGGACAAGCTCATCCTCGATTGCATCGGCCGCGGCGCAGACCGCGCGTCGAGCGACGCCGAGTTCAACCGGCTCGCGCTGGCGCTGTTCCAACACCAGTTTGTGTTGAACACGCCCTATCGCCGCTACTGCGAGTCGCTCGGGCGCACGCCGGCCGGCGTCGCGCATTGGACGCAGATTCCCGCCGTGCCGACCACCGCGTTCAAGGACGCCGAACTGACGACGCTGCGGCCTGCGCAGCGCACCGCGGTCTTCCACAGCAGCGGCACCACCGAGCAACGGCCCAGCCGGCATTTCCACAGTCGCGCTACGCTGGCGCTCTACGAGACGGCGCTGTGGACTATGTTCAAAGCGCGGGTGGCCGGTGACGGGTGGTGGATGGCGAGGAGCTGTCGGCTTGTGATTCTTACTCCGACGCCGGCCGAAGCGCCGCACTCGTCGCTGGTTCACATGATGGAAACCATCCGCCGTCGGTTCGGCGCGCCGAAGACGGTGTTTGTGGGGGGCGTCGCCCTCGAAGACGGCAAGGCACTGGCGCGGGCCGTTCAATCATCCGTCGGCAGTCGCCCGTCGCCCGTCCTCCTTCTCGGCACCGCGCTTGCCTTTGTCCGCTTGCTCGACGCGGCCAAGTCGCTGCCGCTGCCGCCCGGTTCGCGCGTGATGGAGACCGGCGGCTACAAAGGCCGCGCCCGCGAAGTGCCGCGCGAAGTTCTGCACGCGCGGCTTGCCGCCACGCTGAGCATTCCCCGCTCGGCCATCGTCAGCGAATACGGCATGTGCGAACTCTCCTCGCAATTCTATACGCGCCCCGCGCCGCCGGACGGACGTGCCACGATCTTCACCGGTCCGCCGTGGACGCGCGTGCGGGTCCTTGATCCGGAAACCGGCTGCGCGGCGCGCGAGGGCGAACCGGGTCTTATTCGCGTCTTCGACCTCGCCAACCGCGCCTCCGTCCTTGCGATTCAGACCGAGGATGTTGGCGTGCGGCGCGGCGACGGTTTTGAACTTATGGGTCGCGCGCCCCAAGCCGAGGCGCGCGGCTGCTCGCTCATGGTGTCCTCATGACCGCCGGACGAACCATCGCAGCCGCCGCGCGACTCTGGCTGAAGCCTCGCAGCCCGTGGATGGCGCGCGCCCGCCGCGAATTGACGGCGTTTTCGCCGCCCATGGTGGAGATGGGTCTGCGCGAACTCTTCGCCGACATCGCCGCCCACGTCGAGGAATTGGAGCGGCGCGAAACGCCGCCTGGGGCTTGTCACTCATCACCCGTCACGGTCTGCCACGTCCTCTCCGCCAACCTGCCGAATCCCGGCATCGTCAGCATCATTATCGGCCTGCTGGCCGGCGCGCGCAACGTCGTCAAGCCGGCGACGGGCGACCCGATGCCGGCGTTGTTTGTCCAGTCACTGGCGGCAGTGGATGCGAAACTGGCCGGGCGCGTGACGCTGACCAACGACCGCGACGCGTATCGAACGGCAAAGGTAGTCGTGGCGTATGGAGACGATGAAACCATTGAGGCACTCCGGCTGAATGTGGGAGGAGCCTCGGCGCCCCGACCCCATGCAAGGACG
>JAOACV010000484.1 GCA_026417675.1 Verrucomicrobiia bacterium | reverse complement strand
GTGTTGACCCGGTTGAAAGTGACACAGGGCTGGAGCACATCAATCAGGGCATAGCCGCGGTGCAGGAGCGCTTTGCCGATAAGGTCGGCGAGATAGCGCGGGTCCTTGGCGAAGCCGCGGGCGACGAAGGTCGCGCCGGCGGCGATGAGTTTTTTCAGCGGATTGGTCGGCTTGTCCATCACGCCGGCCGGATCGGTCTTGCTCTTGAAGCCGATGGGCGAGGTGGGCGAAGTCTGCTTTTTGGTCAGGCCATAGACGAAGTTGTCCATCACCACCAGCGTCATGTGGATGTTTTTGCGCGCGGCGTGCTCGACGTGGTTGCCGCCGATGGAAAACGCGTCGCCGTCGCCGCTGAAGACGAAGACGTGCAGGTCGGGCCGGCTCAATGACAGCCCGCTGGCGAACGCCACCGCGCGGCCATGGATGAAATGCGCGCCGTGCGCCCGCACGAAGTAGGGGAACCGGCTGGAGCAGCCAATGCCCGCAACGGAGGTAATCTTCTCGCGCGGCACCTGGCGTTTTTCGCAGAGGCGCAGGTAGATTTCCAACACGCTGAAGTCGCCGCAGCCGGGACACCACGTGGGCCGGTCGGCCTTGAGATCGGTTTTCTTGTAGGGCGCCGCCGGCGCGGCGGGAGGGGCAAGGGGCGTGTCGTTCATGGCACGTCGGAAAGAGGCGGCGCAGGTGAAACGCCGCTCGGGTTGTTCAACAACGCGCGGACGCCGTCGAGAATTTCGCGGACCTTGAAGGCGATGCCGTCGGTCTTGTTGATGCCGCGGATGCGCGGATCGCCGTAGCGGGCGCGCAGCAGCCCGGCGAACTGGCCGTAGCCGTAGAGGCCGCTGTCGTTGTTCTCGACGACGAAAATGTGTCGGAACCCTCGGAGAATCTTCTCCACGCCGGGCGGCAGCGGATTCAGGTAGCGGATATGGAGCGACGAGAAGCTCTCGCCAGCCTCGCGGGCCTTGTCCACAGCCTCGCGGATTGGCCCGTAGGTGGACCCCCAGCCGACCAACAACACATCGCCGCTGCCCGGACCATAGACGGACGGCGCGGGCAGCCTGGCGGCAAGCGTTTGGAGTTTGCGACGGCGCTTGGCCACCATCATCGTGTGGAAACGCGGTTCCTCGCCGGGATGGCCGTATTCGTCATGCTCCAAACCGGAGAGGATCGGGAAATTCATGTCGGCGATCGGCGCGCCCGGCGGCGCGTGGTGCGTGATGCCGTCGGGTGTGTCCGCATAGGGCTTGAACCCCGCCGGGCGCTGCGACAGGTCCAGCGTCAGCTCCTGCACGAGCTTCTCCAGTTCCGGTTCATCGAACGCCTCCACCCGGAAACCGATCGCTTGGTCGGTGAGCAGAATCACCGGGCAGCTATACTCGCGGGCGAGATTGACCGCTTCGATGGCCGAGTAAAACGCGTCCTCCACATCCTGCGCGGCCAGCACGATGCGAGGGGCGTCGCCGTGACTGCCGAACACAGCGAGGTTGAGGTCGCTCTGCTCGGTCTTCGTCGGCAGGCCGGTCGAGGGGCCGCCGCGCTGCACGTCCACGATCACCAACGGAACCTCCGCCATCACCGCCCAGCCGAGCGCCTCGCTCTTGAGCGTCAGACCCGGCCCGCTGGTGCCGCAGACGGCCACACGCCCGCCGTAGCTGGCGCCGAGCGCGGCGGAGATGGCGGCCAGTTCGTCCTCGGCCTGCAGGAACACGCCGCCGTATTTGGGCAGCTCGGCGCGCAGGATCTCCATGATCTGGCTCGACGGCGTGATAGGATAGCCCGCGCCGAACCGCACGCCGGCCGCGATCAACCCGTAGGCGGTCGCCTGGTTGCCGCTCATGACCACCTGCGCGCGGCCCGTGCGACGCTCGTTGGGGATGAACCGGAAGCCCTCTCCGATGCGGCCGATGTCGTAAGCGTAGCCGGCGTGCAAGCCGTCCAACGCCATCTTCAGCACGTCCGCCGGTTTTCTCGCTCCCCACTCGCGCAACATCGCTTCCAGCTTGCCGATGTCGAGATCGAACATCCGCGCGATGACGCCAAGCAGGAACATGTCCTTGCCCTTGTCATGGCCCTTGCCGCCGATGGCCTCGATTGTCAGCGAGGTCATCGGCACGCCGACGTAGGTGTAACGCTTGTCCTCGACGTTTGGGTTGACCTGGTCGCTATCGTAAAGCAGCAGGCCGCCCCGGCGCAGGAACGGCAGGTGTTCCTCGTAGGAGTGCTGGTAGAACGCCACCAGCACGTCCGCCTCGTCGCCCGCGGAAAAGACTTCGTCGGAGCCGATGCGCACTTGGTAGATGGACGGCCCGCCGCTGATCGTGGCGGGAATCGTCATGTAGGACATCACCTGCTGGGCGCTGCGGCCGCTGAGCCGCGCCAGAAGTTCGCCCACCGTCTGGATGCCGTCCTGCGAATGCCCCGCCAGCCGGATCACAGCGTCCCGAATCGGTTTCATCCGCGGCGTGGTTGCTGTGGTCGTTGGTGGCTCGTTCGTATCGCTCATGAACAGGATCGTCCGGCGGTCTCCAACGCGACTCGCGGCTTCATGCAGGTGGTTCGCTTTCTTGTTCGTTCTTCAGCGCAACGACAGCCGGGGCCTTATCCGTTACCGACTTGCGCGCGCACCATAAACACGCCTCCGCGCGCTGTCAAATGCCGCCCCGGAAATGCAAGAGACGGAGCGTGGAAATCCGCTCGCCCCGGTGGAGCGCGTTCTCCGCAAGCGCCAAACCCGAAAATGCATGAGCCTGGGTCTGGAAATCCGCTTGCGCAGGCCGGCGCGAGGCCGGTAACCTCCGCGCCATTGGGCCTATGAAAACGTTTGATTCTAGCAAGCCTCCTCAGCCTCTCAGTCGCCGCCACTTCATCCAAACCGCCGCCGTCGGCGCCGTCGCGCTCGGCGCGCGAAGCGGCCCCAACGTCTTCGCCGCCGACGCCGACAAACCCGCCATCCTCGGCGGCAAGCCCGTTCACACTGGCGGCTGGCCCGGCTGGCCGCAGTGGCGCCAGGAATGGGAAGCCGACGTCATCAAAATCCTCCGCAGCGGCCGCTGAAGCCGCGCGGGCGGCGGCGGCCAAGTGCC
>JAOACV010000483.1 GCA_026417675.1 Verrucomicrobiia bacterium | reverse complement strand
GTGCCGGGCCAGTTGGCGATGAGCGGCACGCGGCTGCCGCCTTCAAGCAGCGAGCCTTTCTGGCCGTTGATTCGGCGGCCATTGAGCGTGGATGTGTCCGTGCCGAAACGGGCCGTGCCGTTGTCGCCGGTGAACACGATGAGCGTTTTCTCGCGCAACTGCATTTCATCGAGCGCGGCGACAAGTTTGCCGACGAGCTTGTCAAGATAGGCGATGTTGTCGGCGTAGAGCGTGCTGTTGCCTCTGTCTTTGCCTTTTGCCTTCTGCGGCCCGCCTTCCTTGCTGTCGGGCGTGCGCAGGATCGGCCCGTGGATGAGCGGCGTGGGGTAGTAGATGAAAAACGGCCCGTCGCGATGGCGCTGGATGAAGTCCACGACGAACTCGTGCAGCAGGTCGGGACCGTAGCTGGAATCGGTCACGGGGACCATCTGGCCGTTTTTGTTGAGCGCGGGCTTCCAGTAGCGTTCGCCTTTCGATTTGTCCCAACGCATGAACTCGTCGAATCCCCACGCGCGGGCCTGTTCTGGCGTGTCCAGCAAGGTCAACTGGCTCCACTTGCCCGCCATCGCGGTGGCGTAGCCGGCCTGTTTGAGCGTCTTGGCGATGCAGACCTCCTTTTGCGGTGTGGCAGCCGCGCCGCAGCCGTTGTCGAGCACGCCGGTGCGGAAGGCGTAGCGGCCGAACATGGCCAGCGCCCGCGACGGCGCGCAGAGCGGCGCGGCGTAGCAACGCTCGAACCGCACGCCGCCCGCGGCGAGCGCGTCGAGGTGCGGCGTCTTGAAAGCGCCGCCGTAGCAGCCGACGCCGGGGATGCCGTAGTCGTCGGCGAGGATGAAGATGATGTTGGGTTTTTGCGGATCCGAGGCGGTGGCGAACCACGGAAAACACAGGAGACACGGAAGGAACAATCGGAGCGTCCGTTTCATAGTTGCAAGAAACACGGGTTGATTGGTTTGTTCATTTGGACGACACATTCAACACCGCCGCCACGGGGTTGGATTCGCGGGCTGCGCGATCTTACAGGAGGTCCTCGATCTTGTCGTAGTTCTTGCTGGCCAGCAGGCTCTCGTTATACGGAACCTTCCCGCCGGTGGCGTCGCGGATGTCGCGGTCTATGTAGTATTCGTTGTGCGGTTTGAAACCGGGGATGGTCAGCACGTTGACGAACACATCCAGCCCGCGGTGGCCCGTGCCCGGCGGGATGTAGACGAACATGCCCGGCTCCAACATGACTTGTTCGTAGCGGCTCAAGTCGCGCAGATCGGGAAACAGAAGGAGCGAGGCGGTCCGGCCCCACGTGTTGAGCCGGTAGGCGTGCGGGTCGAGCACCAGATACATCTCACGTTGGGGCATGCCGCTGCCGCCAATAGCCTTGGGCGGATGAAAATGGGCCGGCGAGGTTTCCTTGGGGATGTTGACCACGTGGCTGTTGACCCAGTTCAAGCCGTCACCCGACTCGCCCGGATAGTTGTAATACCACGTCAGCGGTAGCCGGCGGAACGGATCGAAGTCGGGATTGCAGCCGCCCGCGGTGTCCGCCAGATAGCGCAGCCGGCGCGCGGTGGAAACATGGCTTGTGATGCGCCCGACGTTCTCCATCGTCAGGCACATGAACCGCCCGCGCACTTTGATCTCTTGCTGCCCGCATGCGATCAACTGATCGCCCGCCATGATCGGTTCGAACGAATCCACCTGCTTGGTGGAGTGGCCATGCTCGCGGTAGTTCTGAAAGAGCCATTGCAGCGCCGCCGCAACGCGCTCGTCGTCGGACCACGGCCGGGGCAGATGATCGAGCTTCCACAAGTCGCCGGCGAAGTCGCCGACGAACGCCCCGTTCCGCCAACGCCGCAGAATCGCCGACACCGCGACCGCCGCGGCAGGCGCAACCGACGGCAGACCGTCTTTCAGCAATCGAAGCGTCTCGGCAAACGCCGGCGCAACCGGATCGGGCCGGTAATCCATTGGCAGAGGCGCGCCGTCGCCTTCCTGCGTGCGGTAGCCTTTCGGCAAGAAAACCTCGCCTTCGCCCCGATAGATCCAGAACACCCGCATCCCGCCATGTTCGGCTCGCAGCGCGCTTTCCCCATCCACGCGGGCCACGCTCAAGCGAAGCCCCGGATTCTGTTCCTCGAAGGCCGCTCGCATCCCGGCGAATTGTTGCTCGTCATCCACGCGCAGAATGCGCGGCTGTCCACTCGCACGCTGAGTCGTCCCATTCATCCTGTTCATCATACAGGGTCCTCCGCCGACCGCACCATGAAATTGCCATGGCTGACACCCTGACTGCGTTTTACTCGAAGCTTCTCACCCACGCCGTCATTTCCCGATTGGCCTGGGTAATGAGCGCGAGGCTCTCCGCGTCGGGTTTCTCCTGTTCGTCCCGCAGACCGCGCTGGCGGCAACGGTTGCGCAAATAGGCGCCGCAGAGATGAAAGCCGACACAGCCAGCCACATCACGCAGCGCGGCGAGCGTGTCGGCGTAACCCTGGCCATCCTGTCGCGATGTGCCATCAGGTTGCCTCAACTGCTGGCAACCGTCGGCCAGCAGGACCGGCCGGCCGGTCAACTCGTGCCAGCGGGCGAGGTCGGCCTTCACCTGCGCCGGCTTGCCGAAATGCTGGAAGCTCAGCACGTCCACCAACGGCAGCGCGGCCCGCACGACCTCCTCCGGCAAGGGCGCTTTCGCCTCGTAACGGTCGCCGAGGATGAGATGATGTTTGTCATAGCGGCGGATGGCGTCATGGGTGATGCGATAATACTGCGTCGCCAGCCGATGCAACTCCGCGCGGCCGGCGTTGGTCGCAAGCTTCGCGGGATCGAACAAGGGGCCTTTCCACGCGCAGAACTTCGTCGTGTGGACCCACGCGGGACAGTCCACGTAGAAATAGCCGATCAGCTTCGGATCGTCCGCGAGCCGGGCGCAATGGCTGCGGGCGACATAATCGCACCAGTCGGCAAACTCTGCGCTGAAGAAATTCGGGTGCCGCGTCTCAGCCTCCCATTGGTGCGTCTCAGCGAAGGGCAGTAGATGACAATAGGGCAGCCCAAGCCACTGATATTCCTCAAACGTGAAGTTGGGCGAGTGGCGG
>JAOACV010000482.1 GCA_026417675.1 Verrucomicrobiia bacterium | reverse complement strand
ACCCAGCCCGGTTTGCGCGTGTTGAGCAGCAGCAGCCGAGACGACTCGATGATCTCGATGCGCGGGTCGAACTCGCCGCAGATGAAGGGCGCGTTGACGGCTTTCACGCACGGCAGCGCGTTGCCCAGCCGGATCATCTCGACTTGATCCTGCGCCGTGGGTTTCCGAAACCGCGCCTGCGGATAATCGTAGATCCACGGAGTTGCGTAGCCGTAATCCACGATGAACTCGTCAGGGAACGCCACATCGTCGTCAGGCAGGCTGCGGCAGAACGGATACCACAGCGACGAGCGGACCATCTTGTATCGCCCGCGCTGGGCCGCCACCTGCCGCTCGACCAAGTCCGGCTTGAACCATGCGCGCTTGGCGGCGAAATCCACGCGACAACCCGCGTCGGCCAGCGCGCGGAGTAAGAATTCGCCCTGAATTTGCAGGCCGGTTTTCTCGAGCACTTCGAGCGTTCGTTGGTGCAGCCGCTTCGTTTGCTCCGTATCAAGCACCTTCAACAAACCTCTGGGCATTGTTGCTGTCCTCCGGTTGGTTGCATCGCGGTCATGCGGCCCCCGCATATAGGAGGCGCGGCGGCGCGAGGCAAATCAAAACGCGCCGTATGCGGGAAAGCTCTGGCCGCTGCCAGATGGCGCCGCCTCAGCGCACCGGAAACCTCGGCCGCGTCACTTGACATTCTGCCGAATTGCGCTTCAGTAACGAGCCGTGTTTCCACCGGGCCGAGACCGATGTGGGGAAACGGCGAGTTCGCGGAAACCTGATCAGAAAACAACCTTGGAGCCAACCTATGTGTGAAGAGACCATCGTTCGCGTGGGCATGGACGTGCCCGATTTTGAAATGGAAACCTACGACCCCGCCGAGGGCTGCTTCGGCAAGGTCGCGCTGGCGGACCTGAAGAAGCAGAAGAAGTGGACCATTCTCGTGTTCTATCCGGCGGACTTCACCTTCGTCTGCCCGACCGAACTGGCCGACCTGGCCGGCAAGCACCCGGAGTTAAAGAAACTCGGCGCGGAAGTCATCGCCGTGTCCACCGACACGAAGTTCTCGCACCTCGCGTGGTGCCGGGAGGAAAAGCTGATGGCCGGCGTGAAGTATCTGATGGGCGCCGATCCGACGGGCCGGGTAAGCCGCTTGTTCGGCGTTTACGACGAGGCTTCCGGCCTGGCGCTGCGTGGCACATTCATCATCAATCCCCAGGGCAAGCTCGTCTCCGCCGAGGTCAACTTCTACAACGTCGGCCGCAACGCCGACGAACTGGCCCGCAAGATGGCGGCCAATGCCTACCTGGCGACGCATCCCGAAGAAGCCTGCCCAGCCAAATGGAAGAGCGGCGACAAGACCCTGAAGCCTTCCGAGAAGATGGTCGGCAAGGTTTACGAGGCGCTGCACGGCAAGTAAGCCGCGCGTCGCGGACATTCCAAAGCGGGCGAGGCGTCCCGGCGTCTCGCCCGTTCTTTTGCGTGGCGCAGCCGCCGACGCGGGGCGGCGGACACGGTTCTCTCAAAACATTTTCGCCTCTTCACACCGGCGGCCGCCGGGAGCGTGTCAGGAAACAACCTCGATGCCGTAGAGCTGGCAGAACGCGCGCAGTTGCTTGGCGTGGTTGCCGTAAAAGATGATTTGATGCATGCCCTTCACGTCGCAAACATCGCGAACCTCGTTGATGGTCATCTCGATGTTCGTGCGGCAACCGCCTGCGGGCGGGCACGGCGGACAATCCACCACCTTGCCGGTGTAAAGCAACATCTGCGGCTTCGGCCCGGACAAATACAACGCCATCGTCACCTCCTGGCCCTTCGTAAAAAGCACCTGCGGCACGCAGCCCCAACCGGCCTCGGCGTGGTTGCGAAGGATGAACGGCTCCGGCGGGGCGTGGCAGCCGCGCATCCGCGACGGGCAGGTGCAATGCGCGCCGAAGTAGAGGTTGCGCTCCGTGTTCATCGCGGCGTTCTGCTGGAAGCCCGGCATCCCCAAAAGCTGCTGCACCAGCATCATCGTCAAGGTCGGATTGAGGTCCGCCTGGCAACCGGCGGCGATGCCCTCGTCGCGCAGGCTCATGAAACCCATGCACGGCGGGACGTGCTTGTGCGGAATCCGCAGGCCGGCTAGACACTCCATCATCACCGCGTCGGCATGCTCGGCCGCCAACAGCCGTTTGAAAACGAAATACGTCTTCGCCGCGTCGTGAATGTCGCCGGCGCTCGGTTCCACGATCCTCTTCGCCCGCTGACGGTAACTGCGGGCCAGAAGCTTCACCGCCGCGTCGTCCGCCATCCGCTGGAATTCCTCGACGAACCGCGCGTGCGGAATGGTGCGCACCTCCGTGCCCAAGTGGGGCACCGTCCCCGTCGCGTTGGCCGCGCCGATGATGTTGAGCAGGCGGGCGTCCTTCATCCAACGTGCCGTCTGGATCATCTTCATGCCGAAGGCGACCGCATCGAGGTCGTCGAGCGAGCTGATCAGATAAACCCCCGGCCTTCGATAGAGGATTTTGATTTGATCCGAGAGCAGCACGCCCAGCGTCGCCAGCACCACGGCGGGCACCTGCGTCTGCTCGACGATCTGCACGACATACGTCCAATGGCTCTTCTTGAACGGGATCAGCAACAGCCCGTCCGGCTTCGACGCCTTGACCTGCTCGATGAAGCGCGACGCGCTCGCGGCGTTGTCCAGCGGTTCCTCCTCCAGCGACAGATCCATCGCCAGCTTGGCCGCAGTCTCGCGCAGGCGGGCCGCGTATTTTCTCTGGCGTCCCTCCGCGTCAAAGCCGGACCCGGGCCAGCTCCAGTAGCCTGCCTTGCGCAACGTTTCCGACGCCGGATAAAGAAACGCGCCCCGCATTCGGGGCTTTTGCTTCTGGCGCGGCGCCGCCGGTTCCTTCTCGGCTGCGCGGATGTGATGGGGCGTCAACGCCAGCCCCGCTGCCGTCGCGCCCAACACCTGGAGGAACTCCCGGCGACAACAGCAGCCACGTGAAAGTTCGTGCGGATGGTTGGATGGATTTCTCATGGTGGTTCCATGGTGGTTCCACGGGTAACCTCGCTCCGCTCGGTTGCTGAAGATGCCGCGCAGCAGCGAGT
>JAOACV010000481.1 GCA_026417675.1 Verrucomicrobiia bacterium | reverse complement strand
GCACGTCGTTGCTGGCGCCGCCGGCGACGACGTGGAGGGTGTCGTAGTAGAGGTCAATCTTGTCCGGGTCCACCTGCGCGCCGCTGTAGCCGACGGCGCAGAGAATACGGCCCCAGTTCGCGTCGCCGCCGCACCAGGCGGCCTTGGTCAACATCGAGTTCGCGATGGCCTTCGCGACCAGCTTCGCGTCGGCGTCGCTGGCCGCGCCGACGACCTTGACGGTGACGAACTTGGAGGCGCCTCCGCCGTCCTTGACGATGGCCTGGGCCATCTTCAGCGTCACGAAATTCAGCGCGTCCTGGAACTTCGGGAAGTCCGGATGCTCCAGCGTTAACGGCAGGTTGCCGGCCATGCCGTTGGCCAGCAAAAACACCGAGTCGTTGGTGCTTGTGTCGTTGTCCACGCTGATGCAGTTGAACGACTGCTCGACCGCCGTGCGGAGCGCCTTCTCAATGCCGGTGTTGCTGAAGGTGGCGTCGGTGGTGATGAAGCAGAGCATCGTGGCCAACGACGGGTTGATCATGCCCGCGCCCTTGGCGATGGCACCGATCGTGACCTCGCGATTGTCAATTGTGACCGTCACGGCGATTTCCTTCGGCGTCTTGTCGCTGGTCATGATGGCGCGCGCGGCGTTGGCGCCGCCCTCGTCGCTGAGCTGCTGTTCGGCGGCGCGGATGCCGTTGAGGACGTTCTCCATCGGCAGGTTGCGCCCGATGCGGCCCGTGGAGGCCACGAGCACCTCATGCGGCGCGACGGCGAGCAGTTCGGCGGTCAGCCGCGCCATGTCGAGCGCGTCCTTCATGCCTTTCTCGCCGGTGCAGGCGTTGGCGTTGCCGCTGTTGGCGACGATGGCCTGGGCGCGGCCCTTGACGGCGATGTGTTTCTGCGACACGCGCACGGGGGCGGCCTTGACCAGGTTGCTTGTGAACACCGCCGCCGCGTGGGCGGGCATCATTGAAACGATCAGGGCGAGGTCCAGCGGCTGGTTTTTGCCCTGCTTGATGCCGCAATGGACGCCCGCAGCCCGGAAACCTTTGGGCGAAGTGATGCCGCCGCCGGGGATGACTTTGATTTTCGTTTTCATGCTTCTCGGTTACTGGAAAAAGTCACGGCTCACAATAGTCCTGTAGTCTCATCAAGGCCGAACATCAGGTTCAGCGACTGCACCGCCTGGCCGCCCGCGCCTTTGACGAGGTTGTCCACGACGCTGAACGCCAGCAAACGGTTCGTGCGCGGGTCCACGCGCGCGGCCACGTCGAGATAGTTCGTGCCGGCGACGTTTTTCGTGTCGGGCAGCCGGCCCGGCTCCATCACCCGCACGAACGGCTCGTTGCGGTAGAACTCCTCGTAAAGCTTCTGCGCGTCGGCCTGCGCGAGCGGCGCGGCCAGTTCGAAGCAGAGCGTCGTGTGAATGCCGCGGTTGATCGGCACCAGCGTCGGCGTGAAACTGATGGCGATCTTCGCGTCCGCCAGCAGGCTCAACTCCTGCTCGATCTCCGACAGATGCCGGTGCTTCGGCACGCCGTAGGCCCGGACGCTCTCATGGCACTCGATGAACAGGTAGTCCTGCTCCGCCTTGCGCCCCGCGCCGGACGGGCTGCTGAGCGAGTTGGCGACGATGCCCGCGGTCTTGACGAGCTTGTTCTTCAGCGCCGGCGCGGCGGCGAGGATGATGCTGGTCGGGTAGCAGCCGGGAGACGCGACCAGCCGCGCGCCGCGGATGGCGTCCCGCCGAATCTCCGGCATCCCATAGACGGCCTGCTGCAGCAGCGCCGGCGCGGGATGGTCGTGCGCGTAGAACTCCTTATAGACATCCGCGCTGCGCAGCCGGAAATCGGCGCTGAGATCAATGACCCGAAGACCTTTTGCCAGCAGCGGCCCCGCAAACTCCGCCGCGACGCCGTGCGGCAACGCCAGAAACGCCACCTCCGCCCGCGCGGCGATGTCGTCCACGTCCGGCTCGCTAAACATCAGCGCGCTGCGGCTGGCGAACTTGGGAAACACCCTGGCGAGCGCCTGGCCCGCCTGCTGGCGCGAGGTGACACAGGTCAGTTCGACGGCAGGGTGGCGCAACAGCAGCCGCACCAGTTCTTCGCCGGTGTAGCCGCTGGCTCCCACAATGGCGACTTTGATCTTGGCCATAGCAAATCTCGCGGCCCGACAAGAGCGTCCGGCCCGCGCCGCCAAAGCAAAAAACCCCGACGCGGGAGCCGGGGCTTCTTGCTCGCGGTTCGGAAAACGGATTAACGCTTCGAGAACTGGAACCGCTTGCGAGCGCCGGGCTGGCCGTATTTCTTGCGCTCCCGCATCCGCGGATCGCGCGTCAGCAGGCCCGCGGCCTTCAGCTTCGGGCGCAGCGTGATGTCCACCTTGTTCAAGGCGCGCGCCACGCCGTGACGGACCGCGTCGGCCTGGCCGTGCGGACCGCCGCCGGTCACGTTCACGAAGATATCAAACTTGGTGGTCGTCTCGGTCAGCCGCAACGGCTGGGTCACCGTAAGCCGCAGGGCCTCGATCGGGAAGTAGTTCTCCATTTCCCGGCCGTTGACAACCCACTTGCCGGTGCCGGGCGACAAACGCACGCGGGCCACGGCGGTCTTGCGGCGACCGACGGCCCACGTGTAGGGCGATGGAACGGGATTTGGCGCTGTGATTGCCATGTCAATACCCTCAACGGATCGTCATCGGCTGCGGCTGCTGCGCCGCATGCGGATGCTCTGCGCCGCGGTAAATCTTCAGTTTCGTCAACATCTTCCGGCCAAGCCGGTTCTTGGGCAGCATACCCTTGACCGCGTGCTCGATGATCTTCTCCGGGTGCTTGGCGCGCATCTCGGCGACCGTGTGGTAGCGTTCGCCGCCCCGCCAGCCGGAGTAGGTCATGTAAGTCTTCTGTTCCTCCTTTTTGCCGGTGACGGCGACTTGGGAGGCGTTGATGACCACCACGAAATCGCCCGCGTCCACCGACGGCGAAAAAACGGGCTTGTTCTTGCCGCGCAGCACGTTGGCGACCTGGGCGGCAAGCCGGCCCAACACGACGCCCTTGGCATCCACAACATGCCATTGGCGCGGCACTTCCAAAGGTTTAGGCAGAAAAGTCTTCACAG
>JAOACV010000480.1 GCA_026417675.1 Verrucomicrobiia bacterium | reverse complement strand
GGCACGCTCGCGATCGGTGAGGGGGCTTCGCGCCAACAGCTGCCTTGGGTGGCGCGGCTGGTTCAGAGAGGGGAACTGAAGCGCGCCGCCGACGAGCCGGCGCCACGCTGATCCATATCCGGTCAGCGCACCACCGACAACCAGCCGCGGACCGCCGGGGCCTTGGGATCGTCGGGGGCAAGCTGAAGGAACCTCGTGTAATGCGCCCGCGCCTTGTCCTGCGTCTCGACGCGTTGCGAGTAAATCCTGCCCAGCGCCAGGTGGGCTTGGGCGTGGTTGGGGTCCTTGCGCAACACCGCCAGAAACTCTGGTTCCGCCTCGGCGAAAGCGTTCCGTTGCAGAAGCGCCGCGCCGGCGCGATAAATCTCGGCCGCCGTGCGCGGGTCGGGCGGCGGCGGGGGCGGCGTCGGCTGCGCCGTGACGGGCGGCGGTCCTGCGGTAGCCGCGCTTTTTTTCTGGGGGGCGCTTGCGGCCGTCGCCGGTCTGGCGGTTTCGCGCGCCGGCGCGGCAGGTTTTGCACTGAGGCGCGCGCGCACGACTTTGGCTTCGGCGGCGTTGGGGAACTTCTTCAGGAACAACTGGTAGGTCTGCTCGGCGGCCGGCCGGTTCTTGAGCGCGCGGTCCTGCAGGTCGGCGAGCCGGAAGAGTGCATTGGTGTCGTTCGGGTCCAGTTCGGTGATGCGTTTGTAGGCGGCAACGGCGACCAGAGGCTGATTCAACTCGGCGGCCAGCGGCGCCACGCGGCGCAGCGCGGCCAGAAAGTCCGGGTTCAATTGCGCGGCCTCTTGGAAACTTTGCAGCGCGGCGGGTTTGCGGCCTTGCTGCTGGAAGAGATCGCCGAGCCGGAAATGCGTCAGCGGGTTTTGCGGGTCGAGATCCACAGCCTGCATGTAAGCGTTGCTCGCGTTGTTGGTGTCCCGTTGCTGCAAGTAATAATCGCCCAGCGCGAGGGCGACCTCAGCCGCGTCGCGGTTGCGGCCCGCGGCCTTCAGTTGGTCCACTTGCGCGTGCAGCGCGCCAGGCGGCTGTGGCGCTTGCGGCACAACGGCGGCCACCGGCGCGGGCGGGGCGGGCGGCGGCGCGGCGGCCGGCGGGTTTGTGGCCGTGGCGGCAGGCGGCGCGGGCGCCGCGGTGACAGGTTGGGGCACAGGGGGCGCGCTGGCCAACGGCGGCAGGGGCGGCGTTGGCGGCAGGTTCAGGTCCAGTTCCAACACGCGGGTGGAGCGCGATACCGCCAGACGGTGCGGCGAGGCGGGTTCGAGCGCGGCGTAGCGGCGGTAGTGTTCCAGCGCTCGGCGCTTGTCCTTCAGGTCCAGTTCATACAGTCGCGCGAGGTTGAGGTGCGCCGGCGCGTAATCGGGAAACCGCTGCATGAGCTCGTTGAGCCGCGCTTCCGCGTCAGTGGGCCGGCCGTGGCGATGGGCGATGACAGCGAGGTTGTTCACCGCGTCGGGGTTCTGCGGTTCCAGATCGAGCGCGGCGCGCGTCTCGCGATACGCGGCGTCGAGGTCGCCCAAACGCAGATGGGCCGCGCCGAGAAACAGGCGGGCGGAGACGTTCTGCGGCGCGAGCATCAGGCAGTTCTGGAAACTCTCGACCGCCGTCGGATAATCGCGTTGCGCGAACGCGGCGACGCCGAGGTTGTAGTGCGGCGCAGGGTCGTTGCTGTTGCAGGCGATGGCGCGGCGGAAGGCGTTGGCGGCCTCGGCGGGTTTGCCGAACAGGAACAGCGCCTGGCCGTAAAGGTTTTGACAGCGGGCGTCGTTGGGCAACCCGCGCGCGGCGCTCTCCAGCAGGAAGACCGCCTGCACGAGGTTGGTTCGGGCGAGCGCCTCGGCCCCGGCGTTGACTTCGTCTTGGGGATTGAACGGACTGCACCCGGCCATCATCAGCCCGCCAACCGCGCCAAAGAGTGCGAAAAGTTTTTTCATGCGTCCGGCCACCGTGCCAGCTAACATGCCGGCCATCGTGTGTCAAGAAAGCTGCAACCTCATTGGCGAGGCAGTGTTCCGAGGGAACACCGACGCCGGTGGATCGCGTTCGGAGAACGCGATGGGCCATCTCCGCGCGGGTCATCGCGTTCGGAGAACGCGATCCACCTTGCGCGCCCTGCGCACGCTGGCCGCTGGCGTCGCGCTGCTGGCGATGACGGCTGCCCTCCCGTCGCAGTTGCCGCCGCCCCGCGCGCCGGCGGAGACGGAGGATTCGCCCAAGTCGCGGGTGGTCATCGCGCGCGACCCGAAGGCGGTGGAGTTCTACAAGCCGCAGGCGGACCGCGTGGAACTGTTGGTGGAGCGCGGCATTCTCGCGTTGACGAATGAGAAGGACGCCGCCACGGCGTGGCGTCAGTTCGTCCAGCCTCACGACGTGGTCGGCATCAAAATCAACGCGGGCCTCGGTCCGGTGATGAGCACGCGCCGTCCGGTGGTGGACGCGGTGGTGACGGGGTTGCGTCGCGCGGGCGTGCCGCCGGCGAACATCATCATCTGGGATCGCAACGCCGAGCACCTGACGGCCGCGGGCTGGGAAATCCGCACCGAGGGCGAGGGGCCGCTTTGCTACGCCACCATCCCGCAGGCCGGCTGGGACGAGAATGCGTTCTTTCAGGTGGCCCGGCCCGGCACGATCATCTGGGGCGACTTGGAGTTCGGCCAGCGCCAGATCAGCGAACGCTCCTACTACTCGCGCATCGTCACGCGCCGCGCGACCAAGCTCATCAACATCGCCGTTCTGACCGACAGCCGGCACGTGGGTCTGGCAGCGTGCCTGCACAACCTCAGCATCGGCTCGGTGGACAACAACCGGCGGTTCCAAACCGAGACGCTCCACTACGACGCCGGCATCGCCGAAATCTGCGCCCGCCCGCCCATCCGCCCGAAGCTGGCGTTGAATATCCTCGACGCGCTCATCGCGCAATACGCCGGCGGGCCGGCTTTCCGCCCCGAGATGGCGTGGGCGCCGGGCGAGTTGTATTTCAGCCGCGACCCGGCGACGCTCGACGCGCTGGCGGCAGTGCACGGCATCGGCGCGCACAAGCTCGCGGCTCACGGCCAGGCGTTGCTTGCGCTGTGCGCGCCGGCCTAAGATTGCCGGTTTGCCCGCGCCTTGCCCGCCCATGCCC
>JAOACV010000047.1 GCA_026417675.1 Verrucomicrobiia bacterium | reverse complement strand
GTGGAACAGCCGGTCAAGGACATTGCCGTCGTCCTGCGCGCCCGCCGCATCACGACGCCGCTGCGGGCCGAATACTGGAATCCGTTGAAACCCGACCCGGTGCCGCTGAAGTTGGACCGCCGCGGGGACGAGCTTCGGTTGACGCTCCCGCGCCTGGACATCTACGGCCTGGTGGTCGTGCGTGGTGCGATGCTGTGAGGCCGACCTCGCTCCCCCCTTCCCGCTTCTTTGCGGCCGTGCTATCTTGCGCCTCGGAATGAGCTGGGAAGGATTTGAGAAACGCAAAGGCGACCGGCGCGGTTTTTTCCGCGCGCTGGTGCGCGAGGTGGTCGAGCCACTGGCCGAGGCGGTGGAACGGCCGTTGGAGGATTTTCAGCAACTGGCCGGGATACACGACCCTCCCGCGCCCGCGCCGGTGAGCGACCAGCGGTTCCTGCTGCGGCCGCCGGGCGCGCTGCCGGAGACGGAGTTTCTGGCCACTTGCATGCGCAACGGTCGTTGCGCCGAGGTTTGCCCGGTCCAAGCGATCAAGTTCTACCAAAGCGACGACGCGCGGCTGAGCGGCACGCCTTACATTGACCCGGACTCACAAGCGTGCGTGCTCTGCCAGGACGTGCCGTGTTCCTACGCGTGTCCGTCGGGCGCGCTGCAATCGGTTCAGCCGGAGTCGGTCCGCATCGGACTGGCGGAGTGGACCCACGACAGTTGTCTGCGTTTCATGGGGCAGGATTGCCGCGACTGCGCCGACAAGTGTCCGGTCGGCAGCAAGGCGATCGAGATTGATGCCGACAGCAGCGTGCGGGTCAAGGCGGACGGTTGCACCGGCTGCGGCGTCTGCCAGATGCACTGCCCGGCCTATCCCAAGGCGATCGTTGTGCGCCCGTTGTGAGGCGGCGTCGCGGTCGGAATGCGAAACCGTTTGCTTGTGTTTGGCCGCCTGACCCGGATATAGTCTGCGACTGAATGGCTATGGCAACAGCGAGGTTACTGCTGGTGGATGACGACCCGGCGCACCGCAAGCTTTTCGGCGAGGACGTGCTGGCGCGCGCCGGCTACGACGTCATGATGGCTGAAAGCGGCGAAGCGGCGCTGGAAACCCTGGAGACGCGACGGCCCGACCTCATCATCACCGATGTGGTGATGCCGGGCAAGAGCGGCATGGCGTTGCTCAAAGACATCGTCCATGCGTATCCCGACATCGGCGTGATCCTGTTCACCAGCCAGCCGGAGGTCGAGGTCGCGGTCGAGGCGATCAAGATCGGGGCGCTGGATTATCTGAGCAAGACCAAGCTGGTGCCGCCCACGCTGCTGGCGGACAAAGTGGCCGCGGCGTTGGAGAAACGTCCCCGCCATCGCGCCCGCGCGGAAAGCGGAGTCCAATGCATCGTCGGCAGCGATCCCAAAATGCTGGCGCTCATCGCGACCGTCCGCCAAGTGGCCGATTCGAGCGCCAATGTCTTGATCTGCGGCGAGACCGGCACGGGCAAGGAGCTGGTGGCGCGGGCCATCCACGCCGAGTCCCGGCGCAGCAGCGGTCCTTTTGTGACGCTGGACTGCGCCACGCTGGCGCCCGAGCTGGCGGAAAGCGAGCTGTTTGGCCACGAGAAAGGCGCGTTTTCGGGCGCAGTGTCGCAACATCGCGGGCGCTTCGAGCGCGCCGATCATGGCACGCTGTTTCTGGACGAAGTGACCAACCTCTCGCCGCAGATGCAGGCCAAACTGCTGCGCGTGATCCAAACCAAGACGTTTGAACGTGTGGGCGGCGAGAAGACCATCGTGGCGGACGTGCGGCTGGTGGCCGCGACCAACCGGCCACTGGAGGACTGCGTCCGGGAAGGCTCGTTCCGGCGCGACCTCTATCATCGTCTGAACGTCCTGCAACTGCGTCTGCCGCCGCTGCGCGAGCGGCGCGGCGACATCCCGGCGCTGGTGGATTGTTTCATGACGCGCTACGCCTCGCAGTCGGAGCGTCTGAAACCGCAGTGGACCGCCGCCGCCTTGGAGCGGTTGCAGGCGCATGACTGGCCCGGCAACGTGCGCGACTTGGAGAACCTCGTCTATCGCACCGTCCTGCTTTGCCGCAAGCCCGTTATCGAAGCCGACGACGTCGAACGATTGTTGCGCGAACATAGTGGCGACTTCGTTGCGCCGACTGTCCCGGTGCCTGCCGTGGGACTGCAACCGGCGCCGGTTGCCAACGCGGCCGGCTCCAGCATCGCGGTGTCTCCGGCGTCCACGGCGCCGCCCCAAGCGACAAGCGCGGCTCCCAGCTCATTCGACCTGTCTTCCCAGGTCGAAGCGCGCGATAGGGAAGTGTTGCTGGCAGCTTTGGCGCGCAACCGCAACAATCTCAGCCGCACCGCAAGAGAGCTGCAAATCAGCCGCACGACGCTTTACAGCAAGCTGCATAAATACGGCATCCTGCCATCGTGATTCGGCGTTGAAGGTGGGTCCCACTCGTTTGAGGTTCCTTCCACATTTTTCAGCGGATTGGAAAACGGGAGACGGACTGCCCTCAGCGTGGCAGGTCTTGCCCCTTGCGTGGCGGCGCAGCCGCGCGTATTCCGCCTTTGACACTTAGCGGGCACAGGCGCAATTTCCCCCGTGAAAACCGGTCTGCGACAACTGCGCACGCTGCGTGACTTGCAGGAACTGCCGAGACCCCTCTGGCTGGCGCTGCTCTGTTTGATGATCTGGCTGGCCACCTGCGCCAGCGGGCGAAGCGACATTGTGACCTAAGCCGTCTGCTACCCGCCTGCGAGCGCAGGCACGATCGTGATCTCGTCGCCGTCTTTTACGGGCGTCTCCAAACCTCGCAGGAAGCGGATATCCTCGTCGTTAGCAAAAATGTTCACATAGGGCCGGACTCGGCCCTGTTCATCGCGGAGCCGTTGTTCGACGCCGGGGAAACGCCGTTCGAGGGCGGCGAGAACTTCACCCACCGTTGCGCCGGTCATGTTGACGGTGTCTTGATTGCGAGTCAGTTTTCTAAGCGGCGTTGGAATTCGAACGCAAACTGGCATGGGGCCACTATAGCGACCGGCTACGCCCAGTCAACGAAGCTTCACAGTTCCGACGGCACGATTTCAATACTTGGAAAAGCCGCGCAACGGAGGCATCATCCGCAGCCGCTATGATTCGACGCATACTCCTGCTCGTGTGTCTGGTCTCGACCGCGACGGCTGACAACCCGGATGTGCAGGCTTTGATCAACCAACTCAAGACCGGCACGCCCCAGCAACAGGTCGCCGCCGCCGACCAACTGGCGCGCTTGGGTCGGGCGGCATCTCCCGCGGTGCCCGCGCTGCTGGACGCCATGACCGGCCAGTCGCCGTGGGTGGACGTGGCCATGATGGACGCTCTGGCCGAACTCCGCGCGGTCTCGCTACCGGTCTTGCTGGAGCAGTTTCAGAAAGGCGACCTCGACCGTCGCTCGCGGGCCGGCCGCGCGCTTTGGAACATCGGCGGCCGAGCGCCCCAGATGAGGCCAACAATCGAGAAGCTCACCAAGGACAAGGAGGAGGCCATTCGCGAGCTTGCGGGGAACATCCTCAAAAAAATGGACGCCGAAATCGCGGAGGAAAAGGCCGCCGCCCAACAAACTCCGCGGAAAGCCTCGCCCTCCTCCACAACGCCCGCCGCCGCTGTCCCGTCACAGACTTCGCGAGACTGGCCCGGCTTTCGCGGCCCCCGCCGCGACGGCCTCTGCGCGGAGACGGGCTTGCTGAAAGAGTGGCCGGCGGACGGACCGAAGCTGCTCTGGCAACTCGACACGCTGGGACGCGGCCATTCCAGCCTCGCGATCGCCGGCGGCAAACTCTTTACGACCGGCGACCGCGGCCAGAGGCAATTCGTCGTCGCGCTCGACCTCGCCACGCGCGTCGAGCTTTGGGCCACGCCCATTGCGGACGCCTACGGCGAGTATGGCGCGATCTCGACACCCACGCTCGACGGCGACGCGCTCTACGTCCTCGGCACCGATGGCGATCTGTTTTGTTTGCAGACCGCCGACGGCCAGGTTCGCTGGCGAAAGAGCCTTACGAAGGACTTCGACGGCAGGATGATGAACGTGTGGAAATACAGTGAGTCTCCGCTGCTCGACGGCAACAAGGTGATCTGCACGCCTGGCGGCAAGGATGCGATGATGGTGGCGCTCGACAAGAAGACCGGCGACTTGATCTGGAAATGCGCCATTCCCGCTTTGGGCGAGCGCGGCAATGACGGCGCGTCTTACGCCTCCGCCATCATCGCCGAATGCGGCGGCATGCGGCAGTATGTGCAGGTCGTCGGGCGCGGCATCATCGGCGTGGCGGCGGACACCGGCTGGTTTTTGTGGGGCTGGAACCGGCTCGCCAACAACATCGCCAGCATCACCAGCCCGGTCGCGCGCGGCGACCTCGTGTTCACGGCCAATAGTTACAACACCGGCAGCGCGTTGCTGCGGCCTGCGCGAGACGGCGAAGCGTGGCGCGTCGAGGAGTTGGCCGTGCTGCCCGCCAGGACCTTCGAGAACCATCACGGCGGCTTGGTGCTCGTGGGCGATTGTGTTTATGGCGGCAGCGGACTGAACAAAGGCGATCCGACTTGCATCGAGTTCGCGACCGGCAAAGTGCTTTGGAAAACCAAGGCGCCCGCCCCCGGCTCGGCGTGCGTTCTCTACGCCGACGGCCACATTATTTTCCGCTACGACCGCGGTCTCATGCTGCTGGCGGAGGCCTCGCCGGCGGCCTTTCGCGTCAAAGGTCGGTTCACACCGCCGCGCACCAACAGCCCCGCGTGGGCGTATCCGGTGATCCACGACGGCAAACTTTACGTCCGCGACCAGGACCTGCTGCTCTGCTACGACGTGCGTGCGCGCTGACGTGAAACCGGGGCGGCCGGATTGCCAGTCGTCCGTTCGCCGCGAAAAACGCGCTTTCTAGACGGCCGAAGAACTTTTCGAAACCGGCGGCCTGTCACCATCGTATCTAACGGTTTTTCAACGGGTTGGGATGAAAAAATACTGCGGGCTTTTCATTGCAAAACACGATTTTTTCCGATAGTCTGTCCTCAGAATCGAGACGGAAAAAGCATGGCAGATTTGCAATCCGACACGACCATTTCACAAAGCGGAGTTCCTGCGGAACCCGGCGATGTTTCGAGGCCGATCGAGAAATACGATGCCTCGAAGATAGACAAGCTGGAAGGACTCGATGCGGTTCGCAAGCGGCCGGGGATGTATATCGGTGATCCTGACGAGCGGGGCCTGCATCAGTGTGTGTTCGAGGTGCTCGACAACTCGATTGACGAGCATCTGGCCGGCTTCTGCGACACGATCAAGGTGACCGTCCACGCCGACGGCTCGATCACGGTGGCGGACAATGGCCGCGGCATCCCGGTTGACATCCACCCGAAATGGAAGATGCCGGCCGTCGAGTTGGTGCTCACCAACCTGCACGCCGGCGGCAAGTTTGGCCAGGGCGCCTACAAGTATTCCGGCGGTCTGCACGGTGTCGGCGCCAAGTGCACCAATGCGTTGTCGGAGTGGTTTGAGGCGGAGATCTCGCGCGATCAGAAGGTCTATCACATGAAGTTCGCGCGCGGCAAAACCGTCTCGCCGCTCGAAGTCATCGGCAAGGCGCGTCACACCGGCACCAAGATCACTTTCAAGCCGGACCCGGAAATCTTCACCATCACCACCAACTTCAAATACGACCTCATTGCGGCCCGCCTGCGCGAACTGGCGTTTCTGAATCCGGGCCTCACCATCGTTCTGGCCGACGAGCGCGACAACAAGTCGGAGACCTTCTTCTACAAGGGCGGCATTCCGGAGTTCGTCAAGGAGCTCAACCACGCCAAGGAGACAGTGCATCCGAAGCCCATCGCCATCAGCAAGCAAAAGGACGAGATCTTTGTGGACGTGGTGCTGCAATACAACGACAGCTACGCCGACACGATCCTCTGCTTCGCCAATTCGATCTCCAATCCCGACGGCGGCACGCATCTTTCTGGATTCCGGACGGCGTTGACGCGCGCGATCAACCAGTTCGCCAAGGCCAACAACCTCATTAAGGAAAAGGATCCGGCGATCACCGGCGACGATGTGCGCGAGGGGCTGACCGCGGTGGTGAGCGTGAAGCTGCCCAACCCGCGGTTCGAGTCGCAAACCAAGGTCAAGCTGGTCAACACCGAGATCGAGGGCATCGTCTCCAGCGTCACCTACGACGGCCTGATGACTTACTTCGACGGCAACGGCACCATTGCCCGCCGCATTGTGGACAAATGCCTTACCGCCGCGCGTGCGCGCGACGCGGCCCGCAAGGCGCGCGAGGCGGTCCGCAAGAGCGCGCTCACCGGCGGCGGACTGCCGGGCAAGCTTGCGGATTGCTCCGAGCGCGACCCGAAGCTGTGCGAGCTTTACATCGTCGAGGGCGACTCCGCCGGCGGCACGGCGCGCATGGGGCGCGACCGGCGTTTCCAGGCGATCCTGCCGATTCGCGGCAAGATCATCAACGTCGAGAAGGCCCGCGTGGACAAAATGCTCGGCAACGAGGAGATTCGCGCGATCATCACCGCCATCGGCACCGGCATCGGCACGGGCGAGGGCGAGGGGGCCTTCGACATCGAAAAGCTGCGTTACCACCGCATCGTCATCATGACCGACGCGGACGTGGATGGGTCGCATATCCGCACGCTGCTGCTGACGTTTTTCTTCCGCCAGATGCGGCCGTTGGTCGAGAAGGGCTTCATCTACATCGCACAGCCGCCCCTCTACAGGGTCAAGCGCAAGAACCGCGAGGAGTATGTCGAGAACACCGAGCAGCTCGACAAGATGCTCATCGAACTGGGCACCGAAGACGTGAAGCTGGTGCGGACCAGGGACCAGCGCGAGTTCAAGGCCGCGCAACTGACGGCCCTGCTGGAGACGCTGGCCGAACTGGAACGCCTGGCGGACGCGCTCAAGCGGCGGCGCGTGGATTTCCAGCGCTATCTGGAATGCCGTGACCCGCAAACCGGCGCGCTGCCACAATACATGGCGCGCATCAAGCGCGACGGCGAAGAAGAAATCCACTTCCTGAAAGACGACAAGGCCCTGCGCCGGTTCAATGAGGAGCACGAACAAGCCGAGACGGCGGACGCGTTCGTGGAGCAAGAACCGGCCAACGGCAAGTCCGGCGAGGGAACCGCCCAGCCGGTGAAGATCAAGGTCGGCGAGATTTACGAAAGCCAGGAGGTGGCGAAGCTGCTGTCCGCGTTGGAGAAGAAGGGGCTCGAAGTGGATCGCTACCTGCCGCCCCCGCGCGAGGAGGCCCATCCCCGCGAGGAACCGCAGCCGTTGTTCGAGATCGTCGAAGGCGACAACCGCACCCCGTTGTTTTCGGTCAGCGAGATTCTGCCGCGCATCAAGGAGTTCGGCAAACGAGGGCTGACCATCCAACGTTACAAGGGTCTTGGCGAAATGGACCCGGAGCAACTTTGGGAGACCACGCTCGATCCCGCCCGGCGCAAACTGGTCAAGGTCGAGATGCCCGACTTCGCGAAGGCGGAGGAGATTTTCACCATCTGCATGGGCGACGAGGTCGAGCCGCGCCGCCAGTTCATTGAGGAGAACGCCCTCAACGTTCGCAACCTCGACGTGTAACCCCGCGCACCCGAAAGCATTCCCGGCATGTATGCCCAGAACGAAAAACTGATCCCGATCAACATCGCGGATGAGATGCAGAAGTCGTTCATTGATTATTCAATGAGCGTGATCATCTCCCGCGCGTTGCCGGACGCGCGTGACGGCCTCAAACCGTCCCAGCGCCGCATCCTCTTTGCGATGCACGAGCTGGGTCTGCTGCCCAACCGCCAGCATCGCAAATGCGCCAAGATCGCCGGCGACACCTCGGGCAACTACCATCCGCACGGCGAGCAGGTCATCTACCCGACGCTGGTTCACATGGCGCAGGATTTCGCGTTGCGCTATCCGCTGGTGGACGGGCAGGGCAATTTCGGCTCGATTGACGGCGACGACCCCGCCGCGATGCGCTACACCGAGGCGCGGCTGTCGCCCATCGCCGTGCTGATGTTGAACGACCTCGACAAGGAAACGGTTGACTTCCAGCCCAACTACGACGAGACGCGCACCGAGCCGAAGGTGCTGCCCGCGGCGTTCCCCAACCTGATCTGCAACGGTTCCACCGGCATCGCCGTCGGCATGGCCACCAGCATCCCGCCGCACAACTTGCGCGAGGTTGTGGATGCGTGCATCCACCTGATTGATCACAACGACTGCACGGTGGACGACCTCTGCCGGTTCATCACCGGCCCCGATTTCCCCGCCGGCGGCGTCATCTGCGGGCGCGGACCGATCCTCAGCGCCTACCGCACCGGCCGCGGCATCATCACCCTTCGCGGGCGCGCCGGGATCGAGGAGGTCCAGGGCCGCAACCAGATCGTGATCACGCAGGTGCCGTTCAATGTCGCGCCCTCGGCCATCGAGACGCAGATCGCCCATCTGGTCAACGAGAAGGAAATCGAGGGCATCGCCGATGTCCGCAACGAGACCAACAAGGACGGCGTGCGGCTGGTGGTCGAGTTGAAGCGCGACGCGACGCCCAAGCTGGTGCTCAACAACATCATCAAGCACACGCAATTCGAGACCACCTTCGGCATCAACATGGTCGCCATTGACCACGGCCGGCCGCGCACGCTGGACCTCAAACAGATGCTCAACTGTTACCTCGATCACCGGCACGAGGTCGTCGTGCGGCGGTTGTAGCATGAACTGCGCGAGGCCGAGGCGCGGGCGGAAATCCTTGAAGGCTACCTCGTCACGCTGGCCAATCTTGATGAGTTCATCCGCATCATCCGCGAGTCGCAGACGCGGCAGGAGGCCAAGATCAAGCTGCTGGCGTTCAGTTTCACGCGGGCGCAGGCGGAGCACTTCGGCCTGCAAATCCGCAGCGAGGCGCGACTGGTCAACGGCCGCTACGAATTCAGCGAGACGCAGGCCGACCACATCCTCGATCTGCGGCTCTACCAGCTCACCGGCCTCGAACGCGACAAGATCATCAGGGAATACTCGCAGGTCATCGGCCGCATCGCCGAGTTGCGCGGCATCCTGGCGAGCGAAGTCAGGATTTGGGACGTGATCAAGCGCGAGCTGCTGGCCATCCGCGAACAACACGGCGACGACCGGCGCACGGAGATCGTGGCCGAGGAGGGCGAGATTCGGATTGAGGACCTCATTGCCAACGAGGCGATGATCATCACCATCACCCACGGCGGCTACATCAAGCGCACCGCCACGTCAGCCTACCGCGCCCAGCGTCGCGGCGGGCGCGGCGTCACCGGCGCGGACACCAAAGACGATTCGGATTTCGTCGAGCACCTATTCACGGCGCGGGCGCACGATTTCCTGATGTTCTGCACCGACAACGGCCGCGTTTATTGCGAGAAGGTTTATGACATCCCCGAGGCGGGCCGCGCCGCGCGCGACGGTCGGGTAACGAATGGCGGGAACAAAGAAGCCGCGCTTGAAAAGTTCATCCGACCACTCCACCGCGCGCGCAGCGTCGCCCAACACGAGCGGGACAATGGCTGTCTCTTATACACATCT
>JAOACV010000479.1 GCA_026417675.1 Verrucomicrobiia bacterium | reverse complement strand
GCGGTGGAGCGCGTTCTGCGAACGCGCTGAGGGCGTCGTCATGGCTGCGGGAAAATCGCGTTCGGAGAACGCGATCCACCTGTTCGCGAGTTTGCCAATCTCCTGGTGGAGCGCGCTCGGAGAACGCGATTTATCCGTCTGCGGCCCTTCAGCGCGTTCGGAGAACGCGCTCCACCCGGGTTTCTTGGAGTCACACCTCATTCCCTCCAGTCGCGCCAGACCTCGCGGGCGGCGCGGCGCAGGGTGTCGGCGGTCCACGCGGTTTGGTCGAAGGGCGGGAGGGAGGCTTTGCCGCAGGCGACGAGGAAGGTGAGTTCCTGGGCGCCGCGCGCGGGCAGCGCGAGCTGGTATTCGAGCTTGCCAGGAGGATAAATGGACTGGTCGTTGTCGCCGCCGCAGTCAACAACGCGCGTCGCTTTGGCGTTGAGGTTGCCGGCGATGACTTGATCGAGCGCGGGCGGCGGGCCGGACGGGAAGAGCCAGATGGCGTTGAGGATCGGATTGCGATCGGGGACGGAGGGCGGCGTGGTGACGGTGATTTCAAGCCAGCCGTCGCCGTTGGCGTCGCGCGCGGCAAAGGACAACGCGCCGGGCTTGTGCCGGCCCCAGCGCGTGACGGGATCCACCTGTTGCGGAGGCGCCCCCTCGACGCTGCAAACAAGCGGGCGCTTGCCTGCAACGTCCCAATGGCTCTCGCAGAGGCCGAGGACGACGTGGGCGGCGCTCTTGGGCGCGACCTTGAACCGATAAACAATCGGCACGCCGCCCATGCCGGCCCGGATATTGCGGAACGCCGGGTCGCACGGGCCGACGGGCTTGGCCCAACGCGGCAGTGATGCGGCGGTGTCGCAATAACCCCAATCGCGCAGCTTCTCGCCGATGAGGGGTCCGCTCGGCAGCGTGAGGATGGTCTGACGACCGAGGCCGACGGTCTGCGCGCCTCGCTGCGCCTTGGGGGGCAGCTCGATGGACACGGTGACGGTCTTCGGCTGACCTGCGGTTTCCTCGACGCGCACAACGAGCACATCGAGACCCGCGGGCCAGACCGGCGAGCGATAGGCCGTCGTCGTCAGCGTCACCGGCCCGCGTTGCGACACGGCGCGCGCGGCGGGGATAACGTCGTCGAGCTTCACCGCCTCAACTTTCGTCGCGCCGGCCGCAGGCAGGTCATCGCCCGCGAGTTGAACCGCCAGCGTGCCCCAGTCCTCGACCAATCGGCCCGCGGCGTCCATTCGCGACGGCGGAAAGCCGGGCGAGGTGAATGAGATGTCGCTGGCTGCGTGGACAGACGAAGCGAGCCATAGGGCAAGCGCCGAAGCTCCAAGACCACGGCACAGCTTCCGGTGGATCGCGTTCTCCGAACGCGATGCCTGACGCGCGGATGACCGGCGCCCGGAAGATGGATCGCGTTCGGAGAACGCGATCCACCGAGGCGGAGTGTTTGGACTGGCGGAGTTTTTGGGCAGCGGCGGGTTCATGCCTTCTTCACCTCCGGCTCAGGCCGGAACATGGGCGAGCGGACAACCTTGATGCCGTAGAGCTGGCAGAAGCCTTCGAGAATGCTGCGGTGGTTGCCGAGTGTGACGACCTGGTGGAAGCCCTTCACGTCGCGGCAGTCCTCGATGTTGTCCATCGCGACCTCGACGGAGGTGCGGCAGCCGCCGGCAGGGGGGGTCTGAACGTTGCTAACGACCTTGCCGGTGTCAATGATCATCTCGTTGGCGTTGCTGAAGCGCACGAGCGTGACCGGTTCGCCGACGGGCCAAAGGACCTGCACGGAGACGCCGAGGGCGGACTCGGAGTGGTTGCGCAGAATGTAGGGCGCGGCGGGTTTGTCAAAGCCGCGAATCCTGGTGCCACTGGTGCAGTGGGCGACGATGAGCAGGTTCTTGTAGGTCTCCGGCACGGGGTCGTTCATGAAGCCGGGCCGGTTGAGCAGGTAGCTGGTCATCATCAGCGAGAACGCGCCGAACAGGTCGGCCTCGCAACCGGCGGTGATGCCCTGATCCATCAGCATCGCCCAGGACATGCAGGGCGGCGTCGGCACGAGCTTGGCGCCGACCATGCCGAGGCAGTCCATCGAGAGCGCGTTGGCTTGTTCGTCGGCCATGAGGCGCTTGGCAGTGACATACGCGCGCGCGGAGTTAAGGCAGTCGTTGTGGGTCGGCTCGACGATGCGTTTGGCGTGGCGGCGCATGTCGCTGGCGACGTCGCGCACTTCGGCGGTGACCGGTTGTTTGTCGAAGCGTTGGTTGAACGTGTCGCGCGGGATGGCGCGGACCTTGGTGCCGAGCCGCTCCATGACGGTCTCGTTGCGCTCGTTGCGGCGGATCCACAGCACACGCGTCTCCTCGAACAGCCGCTTGGCGCGCACCATCCTCATGCCGTCTTCGACGGCGGCCCATTCGAGGGTGGAGGCGACATAGACGCCCGGCTCGCGCGAGATGCGCAGCACGTGGCCGGTGAACGCGACGCCGACCGGCGCGAAGACCAGCAGCGGCACGCCGGCCTCTTTCGCCACGCGGTTCACCCAGGGCCAGCAATGGATTTCCTGCAGAATGATCAGCGCGGCATGCGGTTTCTCGGTCTTGAGCTTCTCGATGAACGCGCCGACGCCGGCCTCGTCGTTGATCGGCCTGGCTTCGAGCTGGGTCGTGATGCCGAGCCGGCGGCTGGAGTCGGCGAGCCGGGCCTTGTATTCCTTCTGGTGGCCGTCGAGGTCGTAGGTCGTGCCCGGCCAGCCGAGCCAGTAGGGACGCGGCTTCTCGAAGATCGCCGCGGACATGCGCACTTCGGGACGCGGGCGCAACTTGGCTGCGTCCACGTAGTCGGCGGGATGCGACTCCGATTTGCGCGCGGCCAGCACTTGGGGAACCGCGGCGGCGCCCAGCGCGGACGCGGACAGAAGTTTCAGGCACTCACGGCGTGTCAGGCAGCCGTGACAATGATGCGACAGGCTCATAGCGGTCTCCTTAACGAACGCGCGCGGCCCGCCGATGCGCGCGTCTAGGGTTTCGGTTTCTCGTCTTTCGGCAGCAACTTGCGCGTGATCTTGTCCCAGCGCACCGTGCGGCGGGCCATCTTGTGTTTGCCGTGACAGTCTATGCAGCGATCCTTGCTCGTGGCC
>JAOACV010000478.1 GCA_026417675.1 Verrucomicrobiia bacterium | reverse complement strand
CCGCGGCGTGGAATGCCGGCGATGCGGAGGCGCTGTTGGCGCTCCATGACAACAAGATCGTCATCAAGATGACCGGCGGAGCCGTCGTGAAGGGCCTTGAACAAGTTCGCCCCGCCATCGAGCAGCAAATGCGCGAGGCCATGGGCCTCATCCGCGCCGAGCTGGGCGAGTATCGCGGCGAACCGGTGTCGCTGCTCTGGCGTTACGAAAAAGGCGGGCCGCGCGTTCGCCACGCGATGCTCCGCGTTAGGAAGATGAAGAACTGGGTCATCTTCCGCGCCGAGTTCGACACCGATCCGAAGCATCTTGCCAAGGTCGCGCCGAGCGGCCTGATGCCCTACGACCCGGCGTTCATGTTCAACGCCGAGGACTGCATTCGCACGAAGGAGACAGCCTACAGCGCCGACGGTGGCCTCGCGATTCTCTACGGCCAGCTCGCGCCCGAAGGCAGCGTGGTGAAGACCGCAGGCATCAGCGAGGAGTTCAAGAAAAACTGCGGCCCCGGTTTTGTGTTCGAGGGGCCGTGCGTCATCTTCGAGAGCCAGGACGACGCCTGCGCTGGCATCCTCGCCGGCAAGGTCAAGCCCGGCGACGTGGTCATCATCCGCAACGAAGGCCCGCGCGGCGGCCCCGGCATGCAGGAGATGCTCTCGCCGACCAGCTACATCGTCGGCATGGGCCTCGGCGACAAGGTGGCACTCATCACCGACGGCCGTTTCAGCGGCGGCACCGCCGGCGCGTGCATCGGTCACGTCAGCCCCGAAGCCGCCGAGGGCGGCCCCATCGGCCTCTTAAAGGAGGGCGACCGCATCCGCATTGACTTCCCGCATCGCCGCATAGACATCCTCGTGCCGGAAACCGAACTGGCGGAGCGCAAGAAATCCTGGCAGCCGGTGAAACGCGACCTCAGCGGCTGGCTCGCCCGTTACCAGAAGCTCGTCTCCAACGCAAGCCAGGGCGCCATTCTGGCCTGAAGACGATCTACGGAAAGTTTTGGCGGGAATGGCAATAAACTGTTCCCGCCGGTGGACCTGCTCCCATCTTCCGCCAAGTGCTTGGCCGGCAAACCTTGGGGCCACGTTGCGGAAACCGTGGCCCTTGATTCCCCGATCCACTCACGGGGTCAGCATGGCGGCGAGCCGGGCGCGCAACTGGCGGAGTTCATCTTCCTGCTGGTCGCTGAAGTGGCCTTGGCGCTGGGCGTAAAGGTCCATCCAGACGATCAGGCGGTTGAGGCTGTCGGGGTCGAGACGAACGTTTTGGTGGCCGCCGTTGGCCTTGAGCAGCGCGAGCAGCTTGCTTTTGCGCGCGGGCGTCTCGCCGGCGATGGAGCGGTCTTTCTCGAACACAAGGTTGTGCAAGTCCTTGTTCCCGAACGCGAGGAGGTTGTCGTAGGACTTTGCGGGCGTCAGGTCGAACGCGGCAGCGCGTGGCTCGGCGGCGTCGGGGCGGTGGCAGGAAACGCAGTGTTTGTCGAGGACGGGTTGGACGAGTTGGTCGTAACGCAGCGGCCAGGTGCCGGTCGGGCCGGTCGCGAGCTTGGAGGGCGCGCGTCGGGCGGCGCGGGGGAACTGGGCGGGGGTGATTGGCGTGGCTTCGCGGGATTCGTGGCAGCCGACGCACGAGAGGGTTTGACCTGGGCCGACATAGGTGAGGCTTCGCATGGTTTGCAGGGCCATGCCGTCCGCGTCGAGCGCTTGAAACAGCACCGAGACGCCGCTCGGCACGCGGAAGTAGGCGGAGCCGTCGGCTTCGACCGGCACGGTGCCGAGCAGGAACTTGCCGGGGTCTTCCCGCGAGACGCCGAGGACGGGCTTGTTCATGTGCGGCTGCACCTTGGGCGGCACAGCGATGACGCGCAACGCTTGGACCGCGCCGCGGGGCACTTCGGGCAGTCCTTCGTAGATGTTTTGCAGCAAGAACGCGCCCTCCTGCGGGCCGCTCCACGCAACAGTGGTGGGATAGGTCGCCGGTTTGGCGCGCGGGCGGACGGGGATCGGATTGCTACACGAGATGGCGGGATCGCGGTAGAGCAGCGTCAGGTTTCCGAATGCGTCGTAGAGATAGAGTCCCATCGCGTTGACGGGATTCTGATCACTGTTGTCCACGCGGCAATGCGGCGGCAGTTTGCGGTCGCTCCAGCCGACCAGGAAATGTTCCTCCGACAACGGCGCCGGGTTGGCGTAGTAGCAGCCGACGTTGGCCTCGGTCTCCGGGAATGGAACCTCCGGCGTCAGCCGCGTGAGCGGCGCGTCGCCCTCGGTGCCGCGGCTGCGGTCGAGCAGCACCAACGACCCGCCGATGATCGAGTGGTGCGCGCAGGCGGTGAAGACTAGTTTGGGTGAGCCGGGAATTGGCACCGCCTCGCAGATGACCTGCGGGCGAACGGTGTAGTTACCATAGACAAGCTGCGGATTGGTGCCGTCGGTGTTGGCGGACCAGAGGCTAAAAAAGTGGCCGTTAAAACGGTCAATGTAATCCCACCGCGTGTAGAGAATGCGGCCGTCGCTGGCGACGGCGGAGGGCGTCCACTCGAAGTTCTCGAAGGCCGAGATCGGGCGGAGGTTCCCGCCGTCGGCATTCATCGCGTGAAGAGTAAAGACCGGCACCGGCCGCGAATCGCCCCCACCGCAACGCACGTAGCTGTCGGGCAGATCGGCGGTGGCGGTCATGGCGGTGTTGGCGGCGGCGCACTGGAGAAAGGTGCCTTTGCGGGTCGAGAGGAACACGATCTCGCCGTTGGGCAGATAGCGCGCGTCGAAATCGTCGTATCGCCCGCGCGTCAACTGCCTCCGCCCGCTGCCGTCGAGGTTCATCTCGTAGATGTGATAGAACGCGTCCTCCGGGAGGTTCGACTTGGTCACCTTGTCTTTCAGGTCGGCGACCTCCGGGTAGAACTTGCAGTAGGCGAACAAGACCTTCTTCCCGTCGTAAGAAATGTCGGGCCGCAGGAAGCTGCCTTCGGGCATGTCGCTCGTCAGACAAACCAATTTCGGCTGCGCGCTCTTGAAGTTCTTCAACAGGAACACGCCGCCACCGGGACGCGACCACCAACCGTAGAACTGGTCCGACATGTGCGGAAACCGCCCCGGCGCGGACTTCACGAACAGGATCGAATCGAAGTTCAGCAGC
>JAOACV010000477.1 GCA_026417675.1 Verrucomicrobiia bacterium | reverse complement strand
GATGTGTATAAGAGACAGCGCCCAGGTCAATGACCGCGACCGGGCGCGCGCCGGGCGTTGACGGCTGGGGAGAAGGCGGAGGATTAGTGGCGCTCATGGGCATGTTCCGCCGCCAGCGCAGCGGCTCCCATCACGACCGCGTCGTCGCCCAGCTTCGCGGCAACCACTTCCACCGACTTGCGGAACGGTTTCATCGCCTGTTCCTCGATGGCCTCGCGCACCTCGTCTAGGAAATAGTCCGCCATCGCCTCGATCAGTCCGCCGCCGAGCACGACCACGTCGGGCGCGAGCAGGTTGACGACGCTGGCGATGGCCACGCCGAGTTGCTTGGCCGCGTGCCGCACGATGCTCTCGACCGCGGTGTCGCCCGCCTTGATCGCCTGCGCGAGCGTGCGGCTGCGAATCTTGCTCAGGTCGGTGCCCGCGCCAGTTCCAGCAGGTGCGGCGCGTCGCCGCGAAACGCTGCCGCGGCGGCCTCCGCCGAGATGGCAAGGCGGCTCGCGACGGTCTCCAGACAGCCGCGCCGGCCGCAGCCGCACAGCCGGCCCTTGGGTTGCATATGGATGTGGCCGATCTCCATGCAGGAGCTGACGCGGCCGCGCAACAGACGCCCCTCATACACGCAGCCGCCGCCGATGCCGGTGCCGGGAAAGACGCCGAGCAGACAGCGCGCGCCCCGGCCGGCGCCGAAGCGATACTCGCCGAAGGTGCCCGCGTCCACGTCGTTGGCCAGCACGGCGGGACAGCCGAACTCCTTTTCGAGCATCTTTCCCAGCGCCACGTCGCACCAGCCGAGGTTGGGCGCCTGCACAATCACGCCCTTGTCAAGGTCGAGCACGCCGGGGCAGCCGACGCCGATGCCACCGAGGTCTTTGTGGTCAAGGCCGGCCTCGTGAAGCGCGCCTTCGATCGTCTCGACCATGCCGCGCACCCCGTTTTCGGCGCCCTTGTAATCCTTGGTCTTGATGCGGGCGGCGCCAACAACCTTGAACTTCTCGTTGAAAACCGTGGCCTGCATCTTCGTGCCGCCGAGGTCGAAGCCCAGCCAATGCAAATCTTTGTCCGATGAACCCACGTTGTTGTCTCCTGTAACAAGGCTGTTCCACGTCCACTCTCCAACGCGCGGCCCAAAACCCTGGCCGCGCGGGCGCCAATCCTACGCCTGAACGCCCGACGCGCAAGCCGGTTCTGTAATTCGTTTGTAACATTTCTGTGACTTTGGAAAGCCTGTGCCGCGGCCCCTAAAAACGCGGGAATTTCAAGCGGTGCGAGCTTCAACCCGGCCCCCGCGACCGGCCGTCGCCGATTAGCGCGCTGTTACCACATCCCCGGCTTTGGCGCGGAATTTCTTCGCTGCGCTGCCGAGGTTTACGCACAACTCGACGCGGTTGCTGGAGCCGATGAGCGCGATGGCCCCGCCGGGCGGCGCCTCAGCGTAGAACCGGCCGAACTTGCGGATGACGTGGCGGCCGATGCGGAATGACTTCGGCTCGCCGCCCGGAAGCTGTTCGAGGTGGCGCGCCTCAATGTTGGTAATGAGGTTGCCGAAACGGTCCACGAAAACCACGCGGCCCTCGAGACCCTTCTTCGTCAGCTTCGGCTCCGCCGTCTCCAGCCGCGCCATCTCCTCCATGACCGGCCCGAGCTCCTCAAACGCGACGCCCGCCGCCAGATGCGCCGCGACCGGAGCGAAGATGTCGCGGCCGTGAAATGTGCGGCTGACGGGGTGGTTGAAGAGACGCTCGTTCTCGATGGCGCGGATTTCGGGCGGACGGCGGCCGCCAACCGCCGCCACAGCCGCCGTCAGCACGCCGTTGTCGGGTGCGAGGAAAACGTAATCGCCCGCCTTCACCGCGATGGCGCGGCGCGGCGAGCCGACGCCGGGATCCACCACCGCGACGTGTATCGTGCCCGGAGGGAAGTGGCGGCAGCACTGCGCCAGCACGAACGCCCCCGCGAGCACATCCTGCCCGCTGATGTCGTGTGTGACGTCCACCACGCGCGCGTCCGGCGCGATGCCCGCGATGACGCCCTTCATCGCCGCGACGAACCAGTCGCACGTGCCGAAGTCGGTCAGGAGGGTGATCAGTGGCACGGGATGAGCGGCGCGCGAAACGCAACGCGCAAGGAGGTCAGAACGCGGCGGTGACTTCGATCTCGATCTGCGCGCCCTTCGGCAGCGCGGCCACCTGCACCGTCGAGCGGGCGGGCGGGTTTGTTGGAAAACACTTCGCGTAAACCTCGTTCATGGCGGCGAAGTCGGCGAGGTTGGTCATGAAGACGGTGGTTTTCACCACGTGCTCGACGCCGATGCCTTGGGAAGCGAGCACCGCCTTGATGTTCTCCAGCACGCGCTCGGTTTGTTCCCTGATGCCGCCCGCGACGAGATTGCCGGTGGCGGGATCCAGCGGAATCTGGCCCGCGCAGAACAGGAAATCACCCGCGCGCACGGCCTGCGAGTAGGGACCTACGGCTTTGGGGGCTTTGTCAGTGGCAACGATGGTGGTTTTCATGGCAGCACCGTTCTTCTAACAGCGCATCGCGCCGCGCGCAAGAGCGGCAAACGGCGGCCCTTCCCCCGCCTCACCGTGACGAAAGCGATTTCACCTTGAGCGCGAACTGGCGGCGGTCGGCCTCGTGCAGGCGCTCGTCATCGGCGGCTTGACGGTAAATGGAGAGCGCGGCGGCGTGGCTGCCTTGCTCCTCGTAAAGCTGGCCCAGCAGACCATAGGTGGACCCGTCCGCGCGGCGGTTGAGCACGATCTGCTGGAGCATCTCGATGGCGCCCGCCGTGTCGCCGCGCTGGCGCATATAGAAGGCGGCCGTGTAGCTGTATTTCGGCTCGGTCGGGCGCAAGGCCGCGGCTCGGCGGCATAACTCGATGGCCTCATCAAGCCGACGCCGTGACACCAGCACGCCGAGGTTGTAGGCGGCGGCGGCCATCGTCGGATCGCTCTTCAACGCCTGCCGCAACAGCCGCTCGGCCTCGTCCGCATCGCCTTTCTCGGCCACCAGCAGGCCGAGATTGAAATTCACCTCGGCGCTCGACGGCTCCGACCGCAACGCCTGCCGCAGTGCCGCCTCCGCCTTGTCGTTGCGGCCCTGCCGGGCGTAGATGAGCGAGACGTTGACCAGCGGCGGG
>JAOACV010000476.1 GCA_026417675.1 Verrucomicrobiia bacterium | reverse complement strand
CATCTGGCCCGGGGCCAGAATATCCGCCGTTTTCACGAAGGCTTTGCCGCGCAACTGAACGACACGCACCCCGCCCTCGCCATCGCGGAGCTGATGCGGCTGCTGGTGGACGCGCACCTGCTCGGTTGGGAGGAGGCGTGGGAGATCACACAGAAGACGTTCGGTTACACCAACCACACGCTGATGCCGGAGGCGTTGGAAAAGTGGCCGCTGGGGTTGTTCGCCTCGCTGTTGCCGCGGCACCTGGAAATCATCTTCGAGATCAATCAGCGATTCCTGAACGAAGTTCGGCAGCGCTGGCCGGGCGACGAGGCCCGCGTGCGGCGGATGTCGCTGATTGACGAGGAGGGCGAACGCTACGTGCGCATGGCGCATCTGGCTTCTGTGGGCAGCCACGCGATCAACGGCGTTTCCGCGCTGCACACCGATCTGCTCAAGCGCGACGTGCTGCCGGATTTCGTGGCGATGTGGCCGGAGAAATTCAGCAACAAGACCAACGGCGTCAGCCCGCGCCGGTTCCTCATGGTCAGCAATCCGGGGCTGGCGCATCTCATCACTGAACGGATTGACGGCGACTGGCTCCGGCGTCTCGACGATTTGCGCAAGCTGGAGCCGCTTGCCGACGACGCGGAATTTCAGCGGCAGTGGCGCGAGGTCAAGCTCGCTAACAAGCGCCGGCTCGCCGCGGTCCTCCGGGAGCGCACCGGCGTCGTGGTGGATCCGGAGACGATGTTCGACATTCAGGTCAAGCGCATCCACGAATACAAACGCCAGCATTTGAATGTCCTGAACATCCTGACGCTCTACAACCGTCTGAAGCGCAATCCGCGGATGGCCATCCCGCCGCGCACGTTCATCTTCGGCGGCAAGGCCGCGCCGGGCTACTTCATGGCCAAGCTCATCATCAAGCTCATCCACGCCGTCGGCGAACTGGTCAACAACGACCGCGACGTGCGCGGACGGCTTAAGGTCGTCTTCTTCCCCGACTTCAACGTCAAGAACGCCCAATTCATCTACCCCGCCGCCGACCTCTCCGAGCAAATCTCGCTGGCCGGCACCGAGGCGAGCGGCACGGGCAACATGAAGTTCGCCCTCAACGGCGCCCTGACCATCGGGACGCCCGACGGCGCCAACATCGAGATTCGCCAGGAGGTCGGCAAGGAGAACTTCTTCCTCTTCGGCCTGACCGTCGAGGAAGTGCAGGCGTTGCGGGCGCGCGGCTACCATCCGCATCAGTGCTGCGAGCAAAACGCCGAACTGCAAAGCGTCATGGACCTGATCGGTTCCGGCGCGCTCGCCCGCGGCGACAAGCAGTTGTTCCGGCCGTTGCTGGACTCGCTGCTGTGGCACGATCCGTTCATGGTGCTGGCCGACTATCCGCTCTACGTGGACTGCCAGGAGCGCGTGGCCATCGCATGGCGGGACGCAAAGGCATGGACGCGCCGGTCCATCCTGACGGTCGCGCGGATGGGCAAGTTCTCCTCCGACCGCGCGGTGCGGGAGTATTGCGAGGACATCTGGAAGGCCCAACCTGTGCCGGTGGTCGTCCGCAGCCGCTCTTACAAGGCTTGCGAGCCGGCGGCCAGCGCGGGCCAACGGCAGGCATAGAGGCGCCGACCGAATGGGGCGACGGTGCGGCGCGAAAAACGCAGCCGGAATGTGTTCGGCTGCAACAGTCAAAGAGCCGTGTTGACGGTGGGCGGGGCATTGCCTAGAGTCACCGCCCTAATTTCCCTTTGGTTTCAGTATGGCGAATCCACGCAAAGCAGCCCAGAACGAGAAGCCGAAAACATCTGAGCCGGTGTCGTTGCCGCCGCCGCCAGTGCCCCAGCCGGGGGCGCCGGTGGAGCGGGTGTTCCGGCGGTGCGATTGGATCGCGGCGGGCGTCGCGTTCCTCATCGCGATGGCCGGCTACGTGTATATGATGGCGCCCAACGTGACGCTGGAGGACTCCGGCGAGTTGGTCACCGCGGCGCACCATCTGGGCGTGCCGCATCCCCCCGGTTATCCGATTTGGACGATTCTCGGTTTTTTGTTCGATCATCTGAATCCGCTCAGTCCGCAACCGGTGCCGGAAGGCGTGGATGTTTCGCCGCGCCGCTACAACATCGCCTGGCGGGTCTGTTTCATGAGCGGCACTTTCGGCGCGCTGGCGGTGGGGTTGCTGGCGCTGCTGATCTCGCGCAGCGGCTCGATGCTGTTGCGCTCCGTCAAAAGCCTCAGCGACGCCATCAATGAGGAGCAGGAACGCGGCATCGTCACGGTTTGCGGCGTGACCGGCGCTCTGATTTTCGCGTTCTGCCCGACGCCGCTCTCGCAGGCGGTGATTGCGGAGGTCTATTCGCTCAACGGCCTCTTCATGGCCGTGACGATGACGACGCTGTTTATTTGGATGTGGAACACGCAGCGAGACCGTTATCTCTACCTGACCTGCTTGCTGTGGGGCCTGGGCCTGACCAATCACCAAACGCTGTTGTTCATGGCGCCAGCGTATCTGATCTTGGTGGGTTTGGTCAGCGTGGCGGTGTTGATGGACCTGCTGGCGGCCGGCGCGATGGTGGGGACCATCGGATTCTGGTTTGTCGGCTGGTGCACGAGCGTGACGACCATCGGCGAGGTGGCGATGGGCTGCCTCATCGGTCTGCCGGTGATCGGGTTGTTTGTGGTTGACCGGCTGGTGAACATGCGCCGGGGCACGGAAGCGTGGATGATTCTGAAGGGGCTGACGCTGGTGGTGGTCGCCGTGGCGCTGGCGTTGGCCGCGTATTGGTATTTCACCAAGGCGGACGCATTTTGGATGGGCGTGGTTTGCGCCGCGATCGCCATGTTGATCTCGCTGGCGGGCGATCTCCTGGAATGGCATTTCGGCTGGCAGACGAAGGTGAACTGGAAACGCGCGGGCATTGCCGCCGGTTGCGTCGTGGCAGGGCTGGCGTTCTACGGCTATTCGCCGCTGGCCTCCTCAACCAATCCGCCGATGAACTGGGGCTACACGCGCGACAAGGATGGCTTCTGGCACCACCTCACGCGCGGCCAGTATGAGAAGGTCAAAATCGGCCGGTCGTTCGATGTCTTCTGGAAGCAACTCACTCTGTCTCTTATACACATCT
>JAOACV010000475.1 GCA_026417675.1 Verrucomicrobiia bacterium | reverse complement strand
CCGTGGACCTCACGTTCGAGTTCGAGGGCGGCGAGCCGGTCTATCTCACTGATTTCGCCGCGCATGGCGCCGCCGACGTCGTCGCGCGCGAGTATGAATACGGCGTCGTGCTGGCCAATCCCTCCACGCGGCCCTACACGTTCGTCGTGAGCGAGTTGTTCCCGAACGCGAAGCTGCGCCGGCTGCGAGGCTCGCCCGAGCAGGACCCGAAGACCAACGACGGTTCTCCCGCCGGCGCGACCGTGACGGTCGGTCCGCGCGACGCGCTGTTTCTGATGAAGGAGTAACGCGCGGCCTGCGCCATCGTCCCTGTTGATTCACATCAACACGGCCTTGCGCCGCTTCCGCTACCTTGCGCCTCAAAGTTGGCATGAAGCGCAAGATCATCGAGATAGACCAGGAAAAGTGCGACGGTTGCGGGCTGTGTCTGCCGGCCTGCCCGGAGGGCGCGCTGCAACTCCGAGATGGCAAGGCCCGGCTGCTCAGCGATTCGTTTTGCGACGGGCTGGGCGCGTGCCTCGGCCATTGTCCGCGCGGAGCCATCACTGTTAAAGAGCGCGAGGCGGAGCCTTACGACGAGCGCAAGGTGATCGCGAACATCATCCAGCAAGGCCCCCGCGTCATCCGGGAGCATTTGAAGCATCTGAAGGAGCACGCCGAGCACGACTACTTGGCGCAGGCGGCCGCAGTCTTAAAAGCCAGCGGGATCGAGAACCCGTTGAACGGGGAAACCAAACACATGACTCGCGCTGCAGCACACCGAGGTTGCCCCGGCTCACAATCTGCCAGCTTTGTCGCGCCGCCACAACCCGGCGCGAACGAAGCCGGTCCGCGACCGTCGCAACTCACCCACTGGCCGATCCAGTTGCATCTACTGTCGCCGACCGCGCCGCAGTATCGCGGCAGGGACGTGCTGCTGGCCGCCGACTGCGTCGCCTTCGCGGTCGGCGATTTCCACAAGGAGCACCTGCAGGGCCGCTCGCTGGCCATCGCCTGTCCGAAGCTCGACGACGGCCAGGAAGTCTATGTCGAAAAGCTACGGGCGATGATGGACGACGCGAAGATCAACACACTGACCGTCATGATCATGCAGGTGCCTTGCTGCCGGGGCTTGCTGAACCTCGCGCAAGAAGCCGTTGCACAGGCGAAACACAAAGTGCCGCTCAAAACCGTTGTCGTCGGCCTGCGCGGAGAGATCGTTCAAGCAGAGCGGGTGTAGCCGACCGCGCCCCCGCCATCCGTTGAGGTGGATCGCGTTCTCCGGACGCGATTTTTTTCGCGCTGAGCGGATTATCGTGTTCGGAGAACATGATCCACCGTCGCGTCGTCTCCGATGCCGCGAGCAGGCGACCGGCAAAACAGGCTGGCTTTTTCCCCGCCGCGCCGCCCATCATGCGCCCGCCATGAATATGAAACTCAGGCTCGGTTCATTCTGCGGGATCACGCTCATGCTCACTTCAGTCATGGGCGAGGACGCGGTGTTGTTCAAAGACGATTTCGCCGGGAAGCTCGCCGACGGCTGGACGTGGGTGCGCGAGGAGAAAACGGCGTGGCGCGTCACAGACAAGGGGTTGGAGATGCGCGTGCTGCCGGGCAACCTTTGGGGGCGCGCCAACAACGCGAAGAACGTCCTCCTGAGGCCGGCTCCAGATGTCGCGCGGGGTGAAGTCGAGGTTTCCGTGAGCGTCACCAACCGGCCGACGCATCAATACGAACAGGCCAACCTCGCGTGGTATTACGACGACAGCCACATGGTGAAGCTGGGCCTGGAGTTGGTGAACAAAGAGGTCTGCATCGTCATGGGGCGCGAGGAAGCCGACAAGACGCGCACGCTGGCGAAGATTCCCATCACCGCGACCTCGGTGCGGCTGCGGTTGCTGGTAGCCGGCAGCCAGATTCGCGGTCAGTATCGCCCCGCGGGAGCGAACAAGTGGCTCGATGCAGGCGCAGGCGAGCTGCCGGCGCCGCCCGACGGCAAGGCCAAGCTCAGCCTCCATTGTTATCAGGGACCGACCGACGCCGAACACTGGGCGCGGTTCAGCGAGTTTCGCGTCCTGCGCATCGGCCGGTAACAACAGGGGATGGACGCGATGAGAACACCACGATAGCGCAAAATCGCCCAGACATGAACCCGATCACCCGGCGAACTTTTATCAGCGGCACGGCAGCCGCGTGCGCGGCGTCGCGCCTACGCGCGGAGGACAACGCGGCGGCCACAGGACTCGATTTCCCGCTTGTGGACTTCCATGTCCATCTCGACAACAGCACGATTGACGCGGTGCTGGCGCTGTCCAAAGAACGCGGCGTGAAATTTGGCATCGTCGAGCACGCCGGCACGAAAGAAAACAAGTATCCGGTCGTGCTCAGCAACGACGACGAACTGCGGCGCTATCTCGCCATGCTGGAAGGCAAGCCGGTCTTTCGCGGCATTCAGGCCGAGTTCACCGACTGGATGGGCTGTTTCTCGCCGAACGCGCTGGCTCAGCTCGATTTCGTGCTCTCCGACGCGATGAGCATCCGCGGCCCGAAAGGCGAGCGCATCAAGCTTTGGGAAAAGGGCGTCGAGCAGCGCGTGGACATGAGCGACCCGCAGGCGTTCATGGACCGCTTCGTGGACTGGCACGTCGAGATCATGGCCACCGAACCGCTCGACATCCTCGGCAACGCGAGCTGGCTGCCCGCGGCGTTGATGCCCGACTACGACGCGCTCTGGACACCGGCCCGCGTGCGAAAGGTCGTGGATGCCGCGGTCCGATACGGTGTCGCGCTGGAGATCAGCGCCAGCTACAAGCTGCCGCGCCTTCCATTCCTCAAACAAGCCAGGGCCGCCGGCGTAAAGTTCTCCTTCGGCTCCAACGGACGCTACCCGAAGATGGGATTGATCGACTACAGCATCGCAATGGCCAAAAAACTCGGCCTCCAACGCAGCGACATGTTCATGCCCGCCGCCGATGGCCGAAAAGCGGTGCAACGGCGGAAACTCGGTTGACAGCTCAAAGCGCGGCGTTGGCGCGCGGCGCCATCCTCCGAGCACCGCCGCAGCGCGCGGGCGCTCCTGTGGCGGCCCGCACCAGTGTAGGCCATCGAACCCGGCAACCCTCTACCGCGCCAAGCATCGCTTTCGGGCTTGTCGCAAAGGACAAATGCTGTCTCTTATACACATCTG
>JAOACV010000474.1 GCA_026417675.1 Verrucomicrobiia bacterium | reverse complement strand
ACACCGTGCCGTTGACCCTGGCGGAGTGGGGCATTATCATCGCGGTCGGCAGCACGGTGTTGTGGGTGGAGGAACTGCGCAAGCTATTCCATCGCCGCTCGGCCGCAGACGACGAATGACCGCGCGAAAGGCGTGGAAAGAACCCAAAGCGCCCGCGAAGCCGCCGGCATGTTTGGGGTCTTGCGCCGCTTTTGGTGTGATTGAATCCAACGACGTTTTGCTTAAATCTTTAAAGAACAAGAATGAAGCCATTATTTCAGAGATGGGTCTTGACGGTTTGGTTGTGCGTCGCGGCAAATGCCGCGGCCGCCCAAGCGCCCGGCGCGGGCGAATCGGCTGCCGCGAACCCCGCGGACGGGAAGAACGTCTTGGCGCAAATGCAAGAGGCGCTCGACAGATTGTCCAGCAACACCCAGCCATCGTTCGGCTTGAAACGCGTCGAGGCGTTGCAACGCACCGTCGTCGGTTATCCGCTCTGGCAGTATCTGGCTTCGCTCATCTGGATCGCGCTGGCCTTCGTTTCCGCCGCGCTGATGGACTGGCTGGTGACGCGCCGACTGGTCAGGCTGGCGGCGAAAACCAAGACGGATCTGGACGACAAACTGCTTTCCATTGCCCACTGGCCGCTGAAGGCCACGGTGTTTCTCCTGCTGCTAAATCTGGGTGTCCGTAGTTTCCAGTGGCCGGCGTGGTTAGGCACTCTGCTGTCGGGCGCGTTTGTCGTTCTGCTTGCCGTCGTTGTCACGCAATTGGGGCTGCGCTTGGTGGACTTGGCGCTCGGACGGTTGGCGGCGCGTTTTGCCGCCGCCGACGCCGCGTTGGTGCAACTGGTGGTGCCCGTGCTTTCCAAGACGTTAAAGGTGTTTCTGATTCTGGTCGCGACCCTGACCACGGCCCAGTATCTCGGCGCGCCCATCACCAGTGTCATCGCAGGGCTTGGAATTGGAGGCATCGCGGTCGCGCTCGCGGCGCAAAACACGCTCGCCAATCTCTTCGGCACGCTCTCCATCCTGGTAGACCGCCCGTTTCGCGTCGGCGACCGCATCCAGATGGACAAGCATGACGGCGTAGTCGAGAGCATCGGCCTGCGCAGCACGCGGATTCGGACCCTCGAAGGCCATGTGGTGACGACGCCGAACAAGATTGTTTCGGAGGTCAGCATTACCAACATCTCGGCGCGGCCGACCATCCGCCAGCTTATGACCCTCAGCCTGACCTACGATACGACGCCGGAGCGGATGCGGGAGGCCGTGGCCATCCTTCGGGAGATTTTCCAGAAGCACCCCTTGACCCAAGACGCGTGGGTCTATTGGCGCGACTACGGCTCGCACTCGCTGGACATTTTCGTGGTCTATTGGTGCAAGAGCACCGTTTACAAGGAGTTCTTGCAGGCCATGGAGGAAATTAACATGGAAATCAAACGACGCTTCGACGCCGCGGGATTGGAGTTTGCTTTCCCGACGCAAACCATCCACCTGCGGACCGAGAAACCGGCTCCGTTGTGAGCTGCGCGCGAACGTTTCGAATTCCGCGCGAACGGGCTGTGCGTGCCCGCGGGGCGCTGGCTGAGCCATGAGCATCGCAACCGAGTTCATCATCATTCTTTTGCCTACTGGCGGCCAACGGCGTTTTTGCGATCTAGCCCCTAAATGATGTTTTCACAATACAGCGACATATAGAGTGAAAAAGGCCCGTGTATTTGAGAAAGCCGCGGCCCACGGCAGGACACCGCCGGACGCGCTCCACGCCGGCATGCACTCGACGACGCAGACGCTCCAGGTTCTGGATGGGCATGTTGGCCAAGGTGGATTCGCGTTCTCCGAACGCGATCGGGTTGTGGCGCGCGACAGAGAGCGCGTTCCGAGAACGCGCTCCACCTGCGACAAGAAACAATCCTGTTGTTTGCCCGGCGGTCGTGCCTGCATAATCGGGGCCATGAAGAAGATTCTTGCCTTGCTTTTGTCCCTCGTGCCGCTGGCCGCTATTGCCGCCGACGAGCCGGCGAAAAGGCTGAACATCCTCTTCTGCTTCGCCGACGACTGGGGGCGGCATGCGAACTGTTACGCGGCGGTCGAGAATCGGCCAACGATCAACCAGGTGCTCAAGACGCCGGTCATTGACCGCCTCGCGCGCGAGGGCGTGCTGTTCAAGAATGCGTTCGTGCCCTCACCATCCTGCACACCGTGCCGCAGCTCGCTTTTGTCGGGGCAGTATTTCTTCCACACCGGGCGCGGCGCGATCTTGCAGGGCGCGCAGTGGGACGCGAGCATTCCGAGCTACCCGCTGATGTTGCGCGACGCGGGCTATCACATCGGCAAGAGCCACAAGGTGTGGAGTCCGGGCACGCCGGTGGACGCGCCCTATGGCGGCCAGCAATACGCTTATGAGAAGGCCGGCCGCGACTTCTGCGACTTCTCCGAGAATGCGACCAAGCTGGTGCGCGGCGGCATGACGTTCGAGGCGGCGAAGGCGAAAATCCTCGGCCAGGTGCGCGACAACTTCGAGGCGTTCCTTGCCGACCGCAAGCCGGGCCAGCCGTTCTGTTATTGGTTCGGCCCGACGCTCACGCATCGCAAGTGGGAGAAAGGCTCTGGCAAGGCGCTCTGGGGCATCGAGCCGGATGCGCTCAAGGGCAAGCTGCCAAAGTTCATGCCGGACGTGCCCGAGGTGCGTGAGGATTTCACCGACTACATGGGCGAAATCCAGGCGTGGGACGCCGGCATTGGCGTGCTGATCCAAAAGCTCGAAGCCATCGGCGAACTCGACAACACGCTCGTCGTCATCAGCGGCGACCACGGGATGCCCGGCGTGCCCGGCGGCAAATGCAACCTCTACGATTTCGGCGTCGGTGTGGCGCTCATCGCGCGCGTGCCCGGCGGCAAAGGCGGCCGCGTGGTGGACGATTTCGTGAACCTGATGGACCTCGCGCCGACGTTCCTCGAAGCCGGCGGCGTCAAACCGCCCGACGTAATGGCCGGCCGCAGTCTGATGAACGTCCTGCGGTCGAAAAAGTCGGGTCTCGTGGACCCGGCGCGCACTTGGGTCGTCACGGGGCGCGAACGCCATGTCGCCGCCGCGCGCGAGGGCAACTTGCCGTATCCGCACCGCGCGTTGCGCACGGCGGACTTCCTCTACGTGCGCAACTTCGCGCCCGACCGCTCGCCAATGG
>JAOACV010000473.1 GCA_026417675.1 Verrucomicrobiia bacterium | reverse complement strand
GCCATGAGCCATTTCAGAGCGGCGCGCCGGTGGAACATTCCAAGCAGGAACGTGGTGCTGAAGAGTTGTTGTTCGGCCTGTGAATGATTCATGGGTTCTCCTTTTTCTTGTCGTTCCGATTGGAAGTGGACTCCTCGGTCAGCTTGCGCTGGTTCTCGATCCAGGCATCGAGGTCTGTTTTGCGGAAACGCCAAGCCGAGCCAATCTTGATGCCGGGCAAAACGCCTCGCTGCGCGTAGCCGTAGATCGTCCGCTCCGAGAGCTTCAGATACTCGGCCACCTCTTGCAGGGTCATGATTTCGAGGTTCATTGCGGCCGGATGTCTTTCTCTGTTGCTGGCATGTCATTCATGGGCGTATCAATAGCACATGCAAACGGTGATATGCAAGACTTTTTTTTGATATATTTTGATATATCCTAACATGCAGTGCCGAATGGGTGCGGGCACTCACGATGCCCTTGACGCCAGTATGCCGCAGGTTGCCAGCGAGATTATGGTCGCAGCCAGTTTTGGCGTGTCTGGGAATGGAGTGCCCTTCGCGCCCGCTGCGTGGTATGCTGGACTGCGAAATCAAACCATGAAACCGATGATGCTGTTAAAGCTCTTGGGCATCCTTTGCGCTCCTTGTCTGGCCGCCGAAGACCTCACGGTGCTCAAGCCCGACGCGGATGGCGTCACACCCGCCAAACAGTTTGAGCTGTGGCTGAAGAACGAGTTCTACCGGCAGGTGGACCGGCGCAGCGCGGCGTTCGAGACGATGATCAAGAGCGAGGCCGCGTGCCGCGCGTGGCAGCGGGAGCGGCGCGAGTTTTTCCTGCGGCAGATCGGCGGCCTGCCGGAGCGCACGCCGTTGAACGCGCGCGTCGTCGGCACGCTGGAGGGCAAGGGCTATCGCGTGGAGAAGATCATGTTCGAGAGCCGGCCGGGATTTCACGTCACGGCGAATCTGTATCTGCCGTCGTCGCCGCCGCCGTGGCCGGGGGTGCTGGTGCCGTGCGGCCACAGCAAGGACGGCAAGGCGTCGGGCCAGTATCAGCGCGCCTCGATCCTGCTGGCGAAGAACGGCATGGCGGCAATCTGTTACGATCCGGTCGGGCAGGGCGAGCGTTACCAGATGCTCGACCTGACGCAGGCGCGCAAGGTGTTCGAGGACGCCAGGCAGGTGGAGGTGCCGCATCCCAACGTGCGTCTTTCCTGCACCACCGAGCACACGATGATGGGGCTGGGCTGCGCGTTGCTCGGCGGCAACATCGCGCAATACCGCATCTGGGACGGGATGCGGGTCCTTGACTATCTGCAAAGCCGCCAGGACATCCTCGCCGACAAGATCGGCTGCACGGGCAATTCCGGCGGCGGCACCGAGACGGCGTATCTGATGGCGCTGGACGACCGCATCGTCGCCGCCGCGCCCGGTTGCTACCTCACGACATTCCGCCGGCTCATAGACGGCAAAGGGCCGCAGGATGGCGAGCAAAACATCTTCGCTCAAATCGCCTTCGGCATGGACGAGGCCGATTACTGCATCATGCGCGCGCCCCAACCGACGCTGATCTGCGCCGGCACGCGCGACTCGACCTTTGATTTTCGCGGCACGTGGGAGCTGTTCCTCGACGCGAAACGGTTCTACTCGCGGCTCGGCTACCCGGAACGCATCGAGATCGCCGCGCCCGACGCGCCGCATGGATTCACCCTCCAGCTCCGCGAGGCAACCGCGCGCTGGATGAGCCGCTGGCTGCTCGGCCAGGAGAGCGTCATCCGCGAGGTGGACGCGCTGCCGGACACGATAACCGACGAGCAACTGCGCGCCTACAACACCCCCGACTGGACGCAGGAGCAACTGCAATGCACGCCGAAGGGCCAGGTGCTGTTGATGCGCGGCGAGCGCTCCGTGTTCCAAATCAACGCCGGCATCGCCGCATCGCTGAAGAAGGCGCGCGCTGCGAAATGGCGCGGTCTCTCCGATGACGACAGGCGCCGGCTCGTGCGCGAGACCATTGGGGCGCGACCGCCCGACGACTTGCCCGCGCCAAAGGTCGCCAGCATCGCGAAGATCGGGCGAGACGGTTACGCCATTCACAAGCTCGTTTTCACTGTGGACGAGCGGCTGCGGCTGCCCGCGCTCGCCTTCGTTCCGGCAACGCCCTCCGGTCCCGCCACGCTCTACCTGCACGGCGTCAGCATAACACGCGACGCCGGGCNGGGCGGCCCGATCGAGGCGCTGGTCAAACACGGCCACATCGTGTTGGCGGCCGAGTTGCGCGGCATCGGCGAGACCGAGACCGGCCACGACAAGCGCGACTGGGCCAACGGACGCTTCGGTCCCGACAACCAGGAAATCCTGCTCGCGTATCTCTGCGGCAAGAGCTTCGTCGGCATGAGAACGGAAGACGCGCTGAGTTGGGCGCGCGTGCTCCAAGACGGCGCGCTTGCCGGGGCCAAGCCGGCCGCATTGCACCTTGTCGCCATCGGCGAGGCGGCGATTCCCGCGCTGCACGCCGCCGCGCTGGCGCCCGACGCCTTCCGCACGGTCACGCTGCGCCGGATGATCCCGTCGTGGGAGGCTATCGTCCGCGCCACGGAGACGTTTGACCAGGCCGTCAACGTCGTCCACGGCGCGCTGCGGCACTACGACCTGCCGGACTTGGTGCCGCTGGCCGGCGCCGGCAAGGTGAGCCTGCAAGAACCCGCCGACGTGATGGGCCGCTGAGTTTATGCGAGTCATCCTCTTTTGCGCGGTCATGGCTGGCTGGGTTGTTTTCGCCGAGGACCGCGCCTTTTCACGTTCGCGGGCAAACCCTGCGCTCTGCGGGCGAAGCGCCGGCGCTCGCTCGCCTGCGCCAGTTGCGGATTTGCCCATACCGGCCCGGCAAAGAACGACGCTTTTTTGTGCAAGACGGCTGGCATTTCGTTCAAGACGGTTCTCTTGTCGCCTCTGAGGCCAAGGTGCGAGGTTGAAATGCAATGAAGCGAGTTGCACCGGCGGAAAAGCTCCACGCTGGGATGTCGCCGCGTGACCGGCAACCGGTCCCCGCCGGCGCAGTGTCGGCTTGCCTTTGGACACGCAGGCGATCTTTGAAGTCCTTGGCTGGCTTGGTGATCGCTGGCCGCGCGGCGATCGCGGCTTCGGGGACGCGGCGGCGCGCGCAAAAAATCCTGTTGTTCAGTCGCAGTGTGCTCTTC
>JAOACV010000472.1 GCA_026417675.1 Verrucomicrobiia bacterium | reverse complement strand
CGACGTGGAGAAGCTGGTCGCCTACTGGGGTGTGGGCGGACGCGCAAAGGACCTGGGGCCTTTGTTGCAATCCCTGCGCCGGGTCGCCGGGGGGACGGAACTGGGCATCGCGCAACTACTGCCGACGTTCGCACGGCGGAGGCTATACACTTACGCCGAACCAACCGCGACGCAGAAGCCCGCTGCCAGGAGCGACCTGTGGGCGGCGCTGAACTTCTTTAACCGGACGCCCGACGATCGTTTCTTCGACGTAAAGGTGGCGAGCAACGCGATTCGAAAGGAGTATTACGAAATCGCGGCGGACAGCCGGTTGGGCGACGTGGTCGCGCTGTTCACCCCGGACGACATAATGGTCACGACGGCGGTTTACATCGCTGATGACATTGTCTTTGCACGGTCAAGCCCCCGGCGGACAAGCCCCTGGTTGCTGATGACGATCAGCCAGTGGGCGGACCAGTGGGCGCTGTCACTTCCGAAAGAGACACCGCCGAACGTGAGAATCTACCGGCATAAATGAGCACTCCCGTGATCCCACGCGCAGACGATGCCAATCCGGTGCCCCCGCCGCGTCCCAGCCTTCTCCGCGTGTCCAACCGTTTGTTGGCCGTCGCGTTTGTTTTGTTGCTGGCCCCTTGGCTGATGCTGGGCGTGCTGCTTTTTCAAACATACCCGGTTCGCAAGATGATGGCGACCATGGCGGTTTCGGGAGTCGGAACGGACCCGGACCGTGTTTACCATTTGCCCAAAGGCCCGTGGGGCGATGTCACCTGCGTTCGCATCGCGTTGGGGCCGCCGCCGGAGCTGATTTTCACGAGCCAGCCGAAAACTGCCGTCCCCCGTTGGTTCTTCAAGGGCTACACGCCGGATATGCTGAGGCGGTTTCTCGATGGTGTCAGCCTGACCACGGAGGAACGCGTGGTGCTCCTGAACATGGATGAATGGAAAGTGACCCCTGAGGGCATCTGGTTGCAACCGCCCGTGCCGGTGGTGCTCCAGCTTGGTTCCACCGCGCGGCAGCAGATTTACGAGGTATTGAGAAACTTCTGGGAAAATGAAACCCAGCATACGCCAATCATTTTTGATCCCCGGCTTGTGGACGAACGCTTTGCCGACAGCGGCCTGTCCTCGGCCACAGTGGAGCGAGTGAAAAAACTGCTCTATCCCCAAGACAAGTGGTTGATGCTCGCCGATCATTACGTGCTCATGTCGCAAATGGCGGACCCTGCGGAGCGGCGGGCGCTGTTTCAGGCCGTGACAGGCAGTGGACCTACACAGCGAAACTTCGCGTCAGACCCGATTCCAACATTGACCAACTCGCGGACTACTGGGGCGGCGGGCAGCGCGACAAGAACCTGCGACCGCTGCTGGAATCCCTCCGGCGCATCCAAGGCGGGGCCGAGATTGACATCGCCCATCTGCTGCCGATGTTTGCGCGCGAACGGCTCTACACCTTCCCCTATCCTCCTGAAAACCCCATCGAAAAACGGCGCGACTGCCATTGGACCGCGCACAATTTTTTCAATGAAGAGCCGGACGACAGCTTCACCGACTTGGGCAAGGTTGCCAAGGTTATGGAAGCAGATTATGAGCCGGTCATCGTCAGTCCGAAGATGGGGGACATGGTGGTGCTGATGAGTCCCACCGGCAACATCGTTCATTCGTGCGTCTACATCGCCGGCGACATCGTGTTCAACAAAAAGGGCGCACACTTCCTTGAACCGTGGGTCCTGATCAAACTCCAGGACGCTGTGGACCTCTATCGTGTCGTCTTTCGGCCCGACTTCCCGTTGACGGTCAAGTTCTTCCGCAAGAAGCAGGCGGCGCGCGGATAGCGTAGATAGCGTGGAATGATACCTTCGGATCGTTGACGTGCGCGGGGGCTTAAGATAGACGACCCTGCCTCTTGAAACACGGCACAGACCCAAAAACAAAAGAGTGCGAGGAAGCCAGTCGAGCCGGGGAGGTCCCGGCTTCCGCCCTGGCGCGAGAGCATCCCGTGCTTCTCTGTTTGTCGAGGCGGGCGATAGTGGTCTTGATGCTGGCCTTGATCGCGCCGTGGGCAGCGGCGGTGGCGTTGCTTCTTGGGTTTGAAGTGGTTGAGGAAATCGGCAGCCCGCACTCGGCGAGGCATCCTTTTGCCCGGCCCCAAGTGACTCATGGCCGGTCGGGGCCTTGGGGTTATCTGCAATACACCCGCATCGCCATTGAGCCGCCGGAATACTTTGTGGTGCTTCCCAGCCAACCGCAAATGCCGCGCTGGTTCTTTAAGGGCTTCAACCGGCAGCAACTGACCACGTTTCTGCAGACCTTGCCTCTGACGGAAATCCAGCGGGTTTCGTTGACCCAGGCCGCGACTTGGATTGAGTCCAAGGAGGGGATCTGGTTGGCGCCGCCGCCAGAACTGGTGCTGGGTTTGAATCAACAGGCCCGGACGCGCATTTACGATGTGCTCGCGTTGATCCCCGAAAACCAGATGCAAACGAAGGTGTTCTCGTTCAACCCTGATTACCTGGACGAGCGGTTGAAGGCCAGCAATCTGAGGCCGGAATCCGTGAAGCTTTTTCGCGATCTGCTCTACTGGCAGGGCCGGCGGTTGTTGTTTGCGGATGCGGACGTGGTGTTGCCGAAGCTGGCGAACGACATCGAACGGCGGCGTTTCCTGAAGATGCTGGCTCGCAAGAACACCCTGTTGGTCAAGCTCTTGATCACCCCGGAGACGGACGTGAAAGAGCTGGTAGAGTATTGGGCCGTCGGTGGCCGTTCGAAAGACCTGGAGCCGTTGCTGCATTCCCTGCGCCGCGTGCATGGCGGCACGGAGTTGGGCATCGCGCAACTACTGCCCGCGTTCGCGCGCCAGCGGCTTTACACCTATCCCGATCCCAGTGCCAACCCGAATCTGCTCCGCAAGAATGATCTCTGGGCCGTGCTCAACTTCTTCCGATGGACGCCCGATGACCGATATGCCGATATGACGGTGGCGGGAGAAGTGGTCAAAAAGGAGTATTACGAGATCGCCGGCAACACCCGCTTGGGCGATATGGCGGCCCTGTTCAGCTCCGATAACCTGATGGTCAGTTCGATGGTTTATATCGCCGACGACATCGTGTTCGGCAAGGCAGGTCCGCTGCCGACAGAACCGTGGGTGCTGGTAACGCTCAGCGACTGGATGAGGCTCTGGTCG
>JAOACV010000471.1 GCA_026417675.1 Verrucomicrobiia bacterium | reverse complement strand
GGCCAGCACCTCATAGTCCACATCACCCGAAGCCGTAAAAGGCGTTGACAAAATCGGGAATGGTCCGCGAACTCTCGGATCGCCGACGACAGGCCCCGCGCAAAGTGGCGCCGCGCTTTGTCCGCGAGAGCCGAACATCGTCAGGCCGCCGGCAGCGGCCGCCATTGTCTTGATAAATTCGCGTCTCTTCATTCCATTTCTCCTTCAAGCCGGGTTTGTCCGCACGGGGCCACAGCAATTGCTTCGGTGATAATCAAGTTCTTGCAGAGAGGGGCGGCCTTCAAATGCTCCATCCCTCACGAGACGGCTGTTTCAGGTAGCGGTCAAGTTCCGGGAGATTCGTGCAGCGCATCGCGGCGCTGTCCCACTCGACGCGGCGCTTGAGGCCAGCCAAAATTGCGATGTTGCCCAGCAAGACGATTTCCGCCAACGGCGCCGAATACTCGAAGTTGGCGCAAGCTGGCGCGCCGCCGCGACAGGCGCGGAAGAAGTCCTCTTGATGTGTGCCTTTGACGCGCGGCAACACTTTGTCGGGAACCGGAAAGGCGCGCTGCGCTTCCTCCGGAACCATGCGGCACCCGTCTCCAAATTCGCCGATGGTCATGATGCCCTTCGTGCCCACGAGCAGCGAGCCGCCTCGACCGAAGTTTCGCTTGTATTTCTTCTCCAGTTCAACCACCAGCGGCGGAAGATTCTGCCATTCGCGTTTCGCGACGAATCTCCATCTTTTCGACACGGTCTCTTCGTTGTACGGCACACCCGGCGCAATCCCGTCGTAAAAATAGACCTTCACAGGGTCCATGCCTTCGCGGGCGGGGAAATCCCAGCGGATACGTGTGCGGATGGGCCAAACCCCCTTGCCGCCGCCGCAGATGTCCTCTACCTCCACCGCCTCCGGTGCTCCGAGTTTCAGCGCCCAGTAGGCGGGATCAATCAGGTGGCAGCCCCAGTTGCCGACCGAACCGTTGCCGAAGTCGTGCCAGAGATGCCAGCCGTGCGGATGCAGGTCGGCGTGAAAGTTACGAAACGGCGCAGGACCAATCCACGTGTCCCAGTCCAAACCTTCCGGCACAGGCAGCGGCGGCGAGTGTTCCGCGTCCGGCAGGCCATCGCACACGGCCGCCCAGCAATGAACCTCGCGCACCTGACCGATGGCGCCAGCCCAGATGTATTCGCACAGCCGTCGGCAACCTTCGTTTGAGTGACCGTGCTGCCCCATCTGCGTGACGACGCCGTAACGCTTCGCCTCGTCCCTGAGTTGTCGCGACTCATGGATCGTATGCGTCAGGGGTTTCTCCAGATACACGTGGATGCCCCGTCGGATGGCCATCAACGCCGGCAGCGCGTGATGATGGTTCGGCGTGGCGATGACGACCGCGTCCACAGACTTGTCTTCGAGGATGCGGCGGAAGTCCTTCTCGGCCTTGGGCGTCTTGCCTTTCAGCGTCTCGACGTTCTTCACCGCGGCGGCGAGACGGTTCGCGTCCACGTCGCTGACACTCGCGATGTTGACGTCGTCGAACCTGGTGAACGACTTCAGAAGAGTGGTGCCCATGCCGCCAGGGCCGATGATGCCGAGCGTGAACTTCTCATTCGCGCTTTGGGCGCGCAGGCCGGGGGCGATGTGGAACGCAGCCGCGCCGACGGCCAGCGTGGTGGATTGTTTCAGGAATGTGCGACGGGTGGTTGGGTTCATATTCGTAACTCGTAATTCGTAATTTGTAATTGGGGAGTGACAGACAGATCGCCACCTCACGGTTTCGACGGGATCAATCGCCAGCCGTTGGCGGCCACTTCGAGGTCGCTGTGACCTTTGAAACGGTCATAGACGGCGTGCATCTCCTCGATGCTATCGAACCAGCCGACGATGAACGCGGCGCTGAAGCTCTCGCCAGCCTTGATGGGCCGCTCGCCGAACTCGTGGATCATGCAGACATAGCCGCGCTGGTGGCACCACGCCTCCGACGGGTCGCTGGGGTTCAACGTCATGCCCGCCAGCCACGGGCCGCCCTTGCCGGTCTGCGGGTCGCGCGCGCGGTAGGCGCGAATGAACCGCTGTGGCACGCCGTCGCGGTCGCGGCGGTAGTTGAACTTCGCGTCGGGCGGGAAATCCAGGAAAAACTCGCTGTTGGAGATGTGCCCGCGGTAGCTGAGGTAAATCTCGCTGAAGGTGTCGCCGCGCTTGTGTTTGATGTGGCCGGGCATGTCAATCCGCAGGAACATCGCCGGGCTGTCGTTCCTGGATGTAATGCGGTCGCTGGAAATGAAGTAGCGTTTGCCGCGCGGGAACACCAGCCATTGACGCCATTCCGAACCTGTGTTCCTGCCCGGCGCGGCCAGCGTGTAGTTCCACTTCATTTCGATCGCGACGAAATCGCGCCCCTCGACGACGCGCGGCTGTAGTTCGCGGGCCTTCGTGCAAATCTGTGGCCCCTCGATGCTGCGCTTGGGACGCTGGCCGTGGTAGAGGTTGCCGAAGTAATAAGCCAGGTCGCTCGGCAGCTTGTCGCGATACGCTTCATCGCTGCCCGGCTCCATGATCCAGTCCACGATGTCCAGCCCGTGGCCGCGGTCGCGAAAGCCGGTTTTTTTGTCGAGCAGGCTGCCGCCCTTGACACCGCTGACGTAGCCACGCTTGCGAACGGCGGCCTCCAGCGTGTCGCTGGCGATGCCGATTTCATCCGTGGTGTCGGTGATGTTGAAGCCGTATTGTTGGGCGTTTGCAACGAAGCTGAGACTGAAAGACAAGAGCAGGACGCAGGTTGCTTTCATGGTGTCTCGGGAGCGGCTGATGGCTCCGACTTCGCGGCGCGCTTCTTGCCGCGGCCTTTGCCTTTCTTCCCGGAGGAAGCAGCCGGTTGTTGATCGCGATTCGGCGTCGGCATGGGCGCGTTCACGGACTTGCGCCACGCGACGAGTTTGTCGTGCAGTTCCTTCGCCTTCTCCGGCATCGCAGCGGCCAGGTTCTTCTGTTCGCCGATGTCGTCCTTGAGGTTGTAGAGTTCGAGCCGGCCGTCCTCGAAGAACTCCATCAGCTTCCAGTCGCCCGCGGTGATGACGCCGACGGGCGTCGTGCGCCAGGTGTTTTCGCCCGCGCCGAGATAGCCGGGAAAGTGATGGAAGATCGCGTCGCGCTTGAGCGGACCGGATTGTCTGAGCAGCGGCACGAGGCTCTCGCCGTCGAGCGT
>JAOACV010000470.1 GCA_026417675.1 Verrucomicrobiia bacterium | reverse complement strand
GGCCAACGTCGCGCGCGTCGCAGCCAAGGCCAAGGAACACGGCATGTATGTGCTGCTGGCCGGCGTCGTGGACCGCATCGAGCGCAACGAGGCGATCCTCTTTGGTCGCGACGGCAGGGAGATCGGGCGTTATTTCAAGATGGCCAAAACACACGATGAGATGATTCCGGGCGACGACACGCCGGTGTTGGAGACGGATTTCGGCCGCATTGGCGTTCGCATCTGCGCCGACGAATGGATGGTCGAGATTGACCGATGCTACGGCCTCAAGGGTGCGGACATCCTCTTCACGCCAACGCAAAGCTGGGGGCCGGACGCGCTGTTTCGCAACCAGCGCGACATCTCGCGCGCGATGGATACCGGAATGTTTCTCGTTGAGGTGACGCATCCCTCCACGGAGGTGCGCCATCGCAGTATCATCGTCGAGCCGACCGGCGCGATCGTCGCCAGCTCGGAGTATCGCCAGAAAGGACTGGTGAGCGCGGTGATTGATCTCGACAAAGATCGTCCGTTGCGCTACGTGCGCAGCTACAAACCGCACAAGCCGGGCGGCTATCTGCCGGAATACCAGCCCGACCGGATGCCCTCCGCGGCGAATGACTTGCGCGAGGTAATCTTGCAACAGCGCCGGCCGGAGCTTTACAGCGTGCTCAAGCCCGCCGACGCCGCGGCGAAGAAACGATGATGGATCAGCGCATCTACGAGAGAATGCTCGTGAACGGACTTGAACGTCTGTTCTGCAGTCCGGAGGCACTCCGCGTAGAATGAACTTCCAAGTCCGTTCAGCCTGAACGAAGACATCTGCGAAACGAGGAGAAGCACATGAACAAGCCCGAGTTCAGAACCAGTCCCGCCATATCACTCACACGGCGACAATTCGTAACCCGCTCGGCGGCGCTCGCGGTCGTCGGTCTGCCATTCTTGACGACCCGGCGCGTGCTCGGCGCCAACGACGAGATTCGCATGGCTCTCGTCGGCTGCGGCGGACGCGGTGACCATCACATTTCCAAATTCGGCAGTCAGAAGGGGGTGCGGTTCGTCGCCGTTTGTGACCCCGACCGCGTGCGGTTGAAGGCAGCCGCCGACCGGATCGAGAAGAAATACAAGTATCGCCCCGCCGAGATCGTGGACGTGCGCAAGCTCATGGAGCGCAAGGATGTGGACGCCTTCGCCATCGCGACGATGCAGTATTGGCATTCCCTGCCGACCATCTGGGCGTGCGAGACCGGCCGGCACGTTTATGTTGAGAAACCGCTCGCCCATTTCATCTGGGAGGGCCGCCAGATGGTCAACGCGGCGCGGAAATACAACCGGCTCGTGGAAGTCGGCACCCAAGGCCGCTCGCGGGAAACCGACCGGCAGTGCATCGAATTCATCCGCTCCGGCCAACTCGGCAAGATTCAATACATCGTTTGCTTCGCCAATAAACCGCGCAGTTCCATCGGCAAACGGGCCGAGCCGCTGCCCATCCCCGACACTGTGGACTACGAACTCTGGTGTGGCCCGGCTCGCAAAGAACCGATCTACCGCGACCGTCTGCAATACGATTGCAGTTTCATCTGGAATACCGGCGACGGCGAGTCCTGCAACCAGGGCGTCCACGAACTCGACATCGCCCGCTGGCTGCTCGGCGAGACCGGCGCGCCGCGACGGGTGATGAGCATCGGCGGACGGTTCGTGTTCAACGACGCCGGCGACGTGCCCAACACGCAGATTTGCTACTACGACTACCCCTCTGCGCCGGTCCTCTACGAGGTGCACAACCTGCGCGTGGACAAGAATTCCAAGGAGGCGCCCAATTTTCGCGGCAGCAAAACCGACGTCTGCGTCCAGTGCGAGGGCGGCTACGTGATGATGCACGCCGGCCGCGTCGTGGACAACAACGGCAAGGAAATCAAAAGGTTCACTGGCGGTGAGGACCACTTCGAGAACTTCATCAAAGCCCTGCGCACCGGCAATCGCGGAGACCTTCGCGCCGACGTGCTCGACGGCCACATCTCCACCAACATCTGTCATGCCGGCAACATCTCCTACCGCCTCGGTCGCAAAGCCACCGCGGCCGAGATGCGCGCCCAGATTGGCAATCTGCCGCTGTTCCAGGAAATGCTCGACCGTTACTTGGCCCATCTTAAAGCCCACGACGTGGACCCCGGCGAATCCATCCTCGGCCCGTGGCTCGAATGGGATGAGGCCAACGAGCGTTTCAAGGACAACGCCGAAGCCAATAAGCTCGTCCGCGGTTTCTATCGCAAACCCTTCGACGTGCCGGAAGTGAAGGCATAAATCTCATGGTTCCAGGCTGCTGATTCAACGACGCAACCTCATGAAGACGCAACTTATACCCCGTTTCGTGTTGATCGTTACCGCCCTCATTGCGTTCGTCGGCGTCACGCAAGCTGGCGAGGCGGCTGCACAGTTGGTCTCGCTTCAGGAGGAAACTTTTTCGCTGCCCATTGCCGACGCGTTTGCGTTGCTGCGCAAGTTTCCCTCCGATGCCGAGCGCTACAACGAACTCGTGCGCCGCGTGGACGGCAAGCAGGCGCGTTTGGAGCGGTTGATTGTCGTCCGCACGATCTCAGGGCAGCAGGCGAAAGGGGAATCGGTGCATGAGTTGATCTACCCTACGGAGTATGCGCCAATACGCGCCGCCAAGACTAACGCGGCGGCCGCTGCGTTGGCCGCTGAGGGCGTGCTGGCTCCCGGCGGATTCCAAACGCGCAACATTGGCAACACGCTGAACTTCACGCCCCAGATCGGCCCTGACTCGCGCACCATCATGATTACCCTGATTCCTGAAAGTTCCTTCTTTGCTGGCTACAAGGGCGCCGGCGACCAGAAATGGGCGCGCCAACCACTGTTCGGAGCACAGCGACTAACCACGTCTGTTGTCGTCCGGGACGGCGAACCGTTCTTCCTCGGCACGATCACCCCGCCGATGAACAACGGTATCGCCGCGTCGCCAAAGGAACATCGCATCTGGCTGGACTTCATCACCGCCCACATTCTGTGGATTGGGAAGTAGTTCGTTCGGCAGACTCAGGCAAACACATCCAGCACCGTCGCCTCGCCGCGGGGGCGCAGGGTGAACTGGCCGAGGCTGGCGGGGACGAGGGCGCACTGGCCGGTTTCCAGGGCGACGTCGCCGATGTCCACCGCGCCCTCGACGGCGGCAATAACGTGGAAGGAGTCGTTGCAGGCG
>JAOACV010000046.1 GCA_026417675.1 Verrucomicrobiia bacterium | reverse complement strand
TCCCGGTTCGTGCCGACCAGCAGCGGCACCTCGGCCGAGACCGACGGCGCGGCCGGGTCGAACGGGTGCGTTGGCAGGATGCGGCCATCGACCGTCGGGCCCCACACCATCGCGCGCGCCATCGCGCGGATGTTGTCGGGAGGCGTGCCGATGGTGGTCGCGCCCCCGAAGGAAAGGATCAACGGAGCGTCGCCGGCGTTGCGCAACACTTCCATCGCCGCCGCATGGACCTGCGCCGGCGTGCCGCGAACGCCCACGTCGAGCGGCGGCACGTTGCCCATCAGCGTCATGCGGCCGTTGAGCCGCGCGCCGGCCAGCGCAACGTCGGTGGCGGTGCCCCAGTTGAGCACGTCGAAGCCGCAGTCGGGCAGTAGTTCCAGGCACGCCTCGATGCTCGCGTCGTTGTGGAACACCTTCACCCAGTCCTTGGGGAACGCGTCGCAAATCCGTTTCAGGAACGGATGGCAGAATTGCAAGTAATGCTCGCGCCCGACGAAGCCGGCGATGTCGTCGAGCACCAGAATGCCCTCGACACAGGCGCCGAGGACCTCGATCTGCGCGTTCAGCCACTCGACCGCCAGGTTCGTCGTCAGCTCAAACAACTTCAGCGTCGCCTCCGGCTCGTCCACCATGTCCATAATCAACTGCGTCACGCCACGGACGAAGGACGCGATCGTCAGCGGCCCGCGCGCCGAGACCACCGGCACTGTCAGACCCGCGTCGAAGATGCGCGGCTTGAGCTTTTGGTAGCGGTAGAGGCACAGCGACATGAATCCGTCGGTGCGCGGGTTTGGCAGCGTCATCTTCACGAGGTCTTCGAGCCGCGACGGCAAAGGGTCCACATCCGGGATCCGGCGCGGATGGATGCGCATCCGCGGCCCCAGCGCCGACGGTTCGGCGCCCATGCCGACTTCTGACCACCACGACGGAAACCAGATCACGTCGGGGAAATCACGGATTACGCGCACGTTCGCCTGAAACCACGCCTCCGGGTCGAAGAAATAATCCCAGTGGCTAATGCCGCAATAGCCGGGAATCCACGGGCTGTCCACAATCAACGACAGCGGCACCGGTCCGCCGCGCTTCTGACGTTTCGCCGCCGCTTTGAAGGACTGCCATTGGTCGGGTCGCATGATGGTTCCTTTCGCTTAGCTCGCGCGTGATTCAGCGCGAAGACGGCTTCGGAGTCAACCCCTTGGTTGCAAGCGGCGCTCTAGTGAGGCTCCCGGTCTGTCCAGGTTTTCAGCGGCGTTCACCGCGCCATCGGATTGTTTCGCGGGACGCCGAAGGCGGGGTGTGTGACGCGCATCGTCACGCGCGCCTCCAAGCTCTTGCGGGTGTAGATGGCGTAGTCGAACGGCGCGAGACTGTAACCGCCCGCGAACAGCCGGCGCAGACGGTAGTGCAGCACGATGCCGGGCCGCGCCCATCTGGCCCAGGCTGGCGCGGTCGCACGAAGTTCAGCCCGCTCGTGTTCGCCGGTCGCCGAGAGGCTCGCGTTTTCTCCGGTCGTGGTGAACGCGGAAGTGAACGCGCCCAACAATCCCATCGGCACGCGCTGTTCGATCAGTTTCAGCGTCCACAGCAGGTCGCCGACGACCTTGCGGGACGGATCGAAAAGCAGGCCGCGCCTCTCAATTACGGCCCGGCGAAAGAACGTGGCGCTGGTGGTGAACGCCATGCTGCCGCTGACCCAGGTATGATACCGCCCCGGCAACACCGCGCGGCGATGCCATAGGTAGCGGCCTTCGGCGTCCACAAAGACCGTGTCGCCGAACACGACTTCAATTTCCGGATGCTGCTCGAAGTAGCCCCTCACCGTCAGGAGCGCGCCGGGCAGGTATTGCTCGTCGCAGTTGAGGTAGGCGAGCACGTCGCCGGTGGCGCGCCGCAGACCGCGGTTGACGGCGTCATACATGCTCGCGTCTTTCTCCACGAATGCTTTCACCCGCGAGTCGCGCGGCAGCCAGTCCAGCGTGCCGTCGTCGGAGCCGGCGTCCTGCACGATGTGCTCGGCCTCGACGCCTTGGTCGGCCACGGAGGCGATGCACAACTTCAGCCACTCCCCGCTGCGAAAGCTCGGCGTGATAATGGAGAACTTCATGCGTCGCGTTACTCAGCCGCATCTCTTCGGTCGGCCGATCGCTCCCAGACCGTTGGAAGATCGCCTCACCCTCAGCCCGGTGGATCGCGTTCTCCGAACGCGATTCGCCGGCAACGCGCTGGCCGTCGAGTTCGGAGAGCGCGATCCGCCGGCAAACTGGCGGCAGTCCGCCCTCCCTTCCGCGGCGGAGGAGAAGGACGTGGTGCAAGGCTGATCGAGTCGCATGGTCACGGCTTCGCTTGCGCCGTCTGCGGGCCGGGGCGGAGTTGGCGCTCGGTGTAATCGGGCCAAAGCGGGCAGTTGAGGTCTATCCAGCATTTGATGCGGTGCAGTTCGTCGCGGGTCAGTTTCACGCCGTGATGGCTCGGTTCGAGGAAGCGCATGAGCGGACTTTGCAGTGTGCCGAAGCTCAACGGTTCGGCTTTGTGGTGGCGCAGTTTCCAGGTCATGTCGAAGTAATGGACCCACCCGCCGGCGATCAACGTGCGATACGATGCCGGCACTTTGTGGGCGTCGAGCGCGCCGGTTAGGTCCATGCCGCGAAGGGCATTGGCGCCGTGGCAGTGCGCGCAGTGCGCGTCCCATACCGGCTGGACGACCTTTTCGTAGCTGAACGGCACCGCGCCCCAGGGCGGCGGCTGGAGCGTGCTCGGCGCGCGGCGGGCGGCGAGCGTCGCTTTCACCGGCACGGCGGTCCGGCGGTGCTCATGGCAGCCGACGCAACCGCGACGTTCGCCGGGCTGCAACTGCACCACGCTGCGCATCCGCTGCAGCTCGTTGAGGTTCTCGTCCAGCGCTTGAAAATAGACGACTTTGCCGGCGGGCACTTGGAAGCAGGCTGAACCGTCCGCCTCCACCGGCGCGAGGCCGAGCGACGCTTTGGCGACGTAGCTGGGCCAGCCGAAGGGGCCGTTGACCTTATGAACCGGCGTGGCGTAGAAATCCTGGAACACCGGCCCGTGGTCGCGCCGGAATTCGCCGCCGGCCAGTTGCTCCAGTTCCGCGCGGACTTCCTGGCAGACGCGAAGGTATTTTACGCGGCCGCGCGCGACCCGTGGTTCCAGTCCCTCATACACGTTGGCGACGATGAACTCACCGAGGTCCGAGTGGGCAAACGGCGGGTCGTCGGCAGCAACCACCGGCGGGCGTGAGCGCGGGCGCAGCGGCGACGGCGACATGCTGCCTATTTCGGGGTCCAGATAGAGCAGTTCGCGGTTGCCCCAGCGGTCCACGACAAAAAGCCCGAACCGGTCCGCGGGCGCGTGGCTTGCGAGGAAATAATCGCGCGTCACCGGCACCGGGTCGCGCCAGCATTCGTGGCGGGGCCAGCTCATGTTGTAGTGGGGGCGCGTGTCGGGCGTGATGTTGGTGATCGCGTTGGTATCAGACGGGCCGTTGGCCTTCGCGAGGTCGAGCAATCCCAGCGGCCCGTTGTGGTCGCCGCCGTGCGAGATGAGTGTGCAGAGAATCTCGCGGGTGCCGGGCACCTCGCGGCCGTTGAGATAACAGTTGGGCGTGTTGTTGCCGAAGATCAGTTCCGGATGCGTGCCGTCAGGGCGCACCGCCCAGAGCGTGTGACCGAAGTCTGCTCCCTTGTCTATGTATTCCGAACGCGTCCACAGGATGCGCCCGTCGTTCATCACCGCCGGCGACCATTCGCTGAGGTTGGCGAACGACAGCGGTCGGATGGCGCTGCCATCCATGCGGAAGAGCACGAACGCCTGCGGCCGCCAGCACAGAAAGCGCGCCTTGCAGCGCGTCGAGATGAACGCCAGCCCCCCATCGGGCAACGGGCACGGATAGTAATCATGGAACGGCCCGTCGGTGAGTTGCTTCAAGCCGCGCCCGTCGGCGTCCACCGACATCAAGTGCCAATACGGTTCCGCGCCATCGCTCTTGCTCTTGTCCGGCCGATACGCAAAGTAAATCCTCCTCGCCTCGAAGTCCGCCATCGGATCGCGGGCGATGCCGCCGCGGGCGTCGAACAGCGTCACCAGCCTCGCATCCGCCGGTTCCAGCCGTCCCTCGCGTTGGGGCACTTCCAGCACGCACACGGCGCCGCCCGGCTTGAACTGCGAATCGAGCACGTCGCTGTAGTTGTGCGACGATAGGTAGGGATGCCGCTTTACAAACAGGATGCGTTGCAGCGGAGCGAGATCAGGATCGCGAAACATCAGCCGGCGTTTCGCCAGCCGTGCGTCGAGGTAGAGCGACTCGTCGTCATTCTTTAGCCGCCGGCGCAGTTCGGCCAACTGGTTCCGTTCCTCCGTCACATCCACGCCTTTCGCCGCCAGCCGCGCGATCATCTCGTCCATCAACACCAACACCCGCTCCGTATCGCCGAGTCGAGCGATGCGGCCCCAATACGGGCCGCCGCCCGGCAGCGCGGGCCGGTCCGCCCGCAGCGGCGAGAGAGGGTCGTTGGCGTCCATCTTCTTCCACGTCGCCCGCTCGCACAAAAACGCGTAGCGCACCAGCCCGTCATACGTCGCCGGCTCCGGCAGCGGCGCGGGCGGCGCGTAGCGCGCGGCGGCCAGGTGGGTCGCCTTGACCTTGCCGACGGTCTTCCACTGCCTGCCATCGAGGGAAAGGCGGACTTCAAACGCCACCGGCACGCGGTCGCGATAGCGGCCCTCGCGATCGCGCGAGAACACGACCTTGGAAACCTGCGTCGCGGTGGGCAGCTCGATCTGCGCCCACTCCTCGCCGGTGGTCGCCGCGATCCAACTGTGAGCGTTGCCGTAAAGACCGTCGTTGAGGTGCTCGATCTTGTGAATGGCATACCCGCTCAGGCACGACGACGCGCCGGCCCTCGCTCCGTCCCTGGCAAGCGCGAGGTTGCGTTTCCCGTCCGGCCCGAAGACTTCCAGTTCGTCCACGCACGGCTGGCCCCCGCTGCTCGCTTCGATGACCAACCGCGCAAACTTCGCCGGCTGCGGCGCAAACTGGATGGCGTTCGGCTTGGCGGGGTCAACCTGCATCTCCGCCGAAAGGGCGACGCGCATGTGGGAGAGACAAGCTGTGGCGAGCAAGACGCGTCCGACCGCTTTCATGGCGTCTTCTTTATCACGAAGCGCGGCACGGTCAAGCACAAGCCCCGCGCCGCCGTGAAGTCCCTCCGAAAAGGATTGGCGCCGAGCGGGCCGCGCATCCGAAAGTTTCTTACTTCATCGGCGCGAGACCCCGGCGGGTGGCAGCATGATAGTGGTCATTGAACATTGCCGCGAGCGTGATATAGTCGCCGCACAGCAAGACCAACGATGCGCAACACGGCCACCGTCCCACTACCGACGCTGCGACAGCAATTGGCTGGGCGGGAAGACCCCATTCTGCGGGCGATTGCCCATCGCCGACGCCTTCCTTTTGACGGCGGTCTCTACGCCGAGAACGGCTTGCGGTTCGGGATGAGTCGGTTCGAGTTCAAGCTCTATGGGCGGGAACTGCGCAGAGCGTTGGCCGGTGACTACACGCGCGGGGAAAGGCCCCTGGGCAAACTCTGGCTGCCGAGAGTGAAGCGTTCCCTGCCAAACCTCACGCAGGACATTCGGCAGGCCTACGTGAGCTTTCTCCGTGAAATCTGCCCGCCCGGCGACGATCCCAAAACTTACGACGCCGCGTTTGTCAGGGACCTCGACGCCCTTTGGTTCTTGTCGGAGAGAATCCACGAAGCGGGAACCTCCGTGGGAAGGACAAAGCTCGAAAATGCGGACGCCGACGCCGACACGCTCGCCGCCTACGAGGACGCCATTGGCAGAAAAGACGTCCCCGGCTTGATGGCGCTGCTCAGAGACAAGGAGCAGGAGGACGCGGTTACTGTGCGGGTCAGGTCCAAGGCGATTGCCAGCAAGCTGGACCCGGATGTGGCCGAGTATCTTTTCCGGACGTTGGTGTTTCCCTTGACCCTCAAAGCCGAGGCGCTCGACCTCATCCTGGCAAGCTCCGGGGGGACTTGATCCGTCCGCTCCGCCGCCTGCCGCGGGGGCGCCTATTGCGTCTTGGGCGTCCCGATGTGCGTGGACACCGGCCCTTCCCGCAAGAATTTACGCAATCGCGCCAGCGTGTCGGCGTGCTTCGCGTCGGCGGCGAGATTGCGCATCTCATGCGGGTCGTTGTCGTGATCGTAGAGAGCGACGCCGCGGCGGCCCTCATCCCATTCGGTGTAACGCCAGCGCTCGGTGCGCACGCTGCGGCCGAGGAACCAGCCCCGCACTTGCACCGTGTAGGCGGGCCGGTCCCATGGCGCGTCGGGATTGTCGAGCAGCGGGCGGAGGCTCGCGCCTTCGAGATGTTTCGGCTGCGGCAGTCCGCAGAGGTCGGCCAGTGTTGGATACAGGTCGAGATATTGCACTGTGCGGCGCGAGGCGCGGCCGGCGGATTTGCGCCGCGGGTCGCTGATGATCAACGGCCCGCGCGCCGAGACCTCGAACAGCGTGCCCTTGGCCCACATGCCTTTCTCGCTCAAGTGCCAGCCGTGGTCGCCCCAAACCACGACGATGGTGTTCTTGCCGAGGCCGAGCTTCTCCAACTCGTCGAGCAACCGCCCAAGCTGCGCGTCCATGTAGCTCGTGCAGGCATAGTAGGCCCGCATCGCCTCGCGCGCCTCGGTGACGCTGAAAGACCGCGAGGTGAACAAGTCCAGATTCTGCCGAAACTCATCACGCGGCACGCCGGGGATTACGCGCGGCTCGGTGTCAAAATCCGGCGGCAACGGCATCGCGGCGGGATCGTAGAGATCGAAGAATTGCCTCGGTGCTTTGAGCGGCACATGAGGTTTCAGGAAACCGACGGCCAGAAAGAACGGTTTGCCGTCGGCGGCCCGACTCCGCATCGAGGCGATGGCTTTGTCGGCGAAGAGCGCGTCCGGCCCACGATCGTCCGCCGGGAGCGGACCGAACTCGTTGGCCCACGCATACTGCGCCGGGTTCTTGCAGACGAGGTTGCGGTAAGGCGAGTGATGCTTGTCCCAATACTCCGGATCCTCAGCCTGCTGTTGCGCGCGCTCCTCCGGCGTGAACCAGGGCAAGGACTTGCCTTTGGCTTTTATTTCCGGCTTCGGTTCACCTGGTCGAAAACCTTGGTTTCTCGCGTGATGAATCTTGCCGATCTGTTCCACCGCGTAACCGTGCGCCGCGAAGAACTCCGGCAGCGTTTGCTGGCCCGGCTCGATCAGCAGCCACGTGTCGTTGTCCAGCACGCCGGTCGAAGTCGGATAACGTCCCGATAGCACCGAGGCGCGTGTCGGATTGCAGAGCGGGAACTGGCAATACGCCCGATCAACCCGCCCGCCGCGCGCGGCGAGCCGGTCCAAGTTCGGCGTCTTCGCAACCCGATCACCATAGCAGCCGATCCGGCAGTCAAGATCGTCGGAAACGACGAACAGAACGTTGGGCTTGGTCTCGGCGGCGGAATGGGCGCAGAGAACGCAAAGAGACGCAAAGAGAGCAGGGATGGTTCTCATAGCTGGGTAATGACTTTCAGTTTTCGAAACTCCAGTGCGCCGGCCTTTTCGCCTTCAGGACCGCCGGAGTCGCCGCCGAGGCCGAAGGTGAGTTTTTCTTCCGCGATGCAGAAGTGGGTCGCGGTGATGATCTTGTCGTTGACCGTCGCGGTGAGCGTCGCGCCTTTGAACTCGATCTTCACCTGATGCCATTGGCCGGCAGCGAGCGTGGCGGGTTGCTTGAGCAACTCGATGGTCTTGCCTTTCTTCGGATGCGCGAGGAGACGGAGCTGACCCCTCCCATGACGATGTGAACGATGTGGCCGCGTTCCTGCGAGCCGTTGAAGATGACACCCGCAAACGTCGCCTTGCCATCCAGCCGGAACTCGCACTCCACGCTGCCATCCCGCAGCGGAAAACGGCGCATCTTCACCGGGCCGTGGCGGCGCGGGCCGGATTCGAAGCCGCGCAGCACGCCGCCTTTTGCGATCCACGTGCCGAGACCCCAGAACCAATCCTTCGAGAGTTCCCCGTCGAACTTCTCTTCAAGCACAGTGCGTTTCGCCGCTGCCTTTGGCGCCTCGTCGGCGCGCAGTGTCGCGAGCAACGCGGGCAACAAGACGGCAAGGGTAAGGGGCCGAAGACGTTTCGCTGTCACGGCTTGAAGAACTCCATCAGAATCTTTGACAGGATTTGCTCTCCGATTTCGTTCGCGTGGACGCGGTCTCGGTAGAAGATGTGCGGATGAAGCTTGGTGGAACGGATGTATTCCATCCACGGCGTTGTCATGTCGAGGAAGGCGCAACGCTGCTCCGCCGCCAGCTTCTTTAACGCCGCGCCGTATTCGCCCGTGCCGGAATGCTTCGCCTTGGCCATCGCCTCGGCGTCGCGAGGGTCGGTCGAGCCAAACGCGCCGGTCGCCAACAAAATCTCCACTTCGGGCAAACCCGCGCGCAACTGATGGATGCAATCGCGGATGGCTTCGATGTCGCGCTGGCTGATGCCGCCGATGAACAGGAGGTCGGGCTTCAGCGGCACGACATTCTTCTGGATGCGGCCCTCCTCCTTGTAATGCTGGCAACCGCCGCCGCCGCGCACATAGACCGTGCCGCGAATCTTCGCCTTCGGATAAGCCTCCGCCAGCTTCGCCAGCCAGCCAGAGCGCATCGTGTCGGCAACGATGCTGTCGCCCATCGCCAGCACGTGCAGGTCGCCGCCTTCGGTCAGAATGCGGCGCGTGCGCTTGAGGTGCGTCCAGTCCGGCTTCGGCGGCGTGAACTCGCCTTTCGGCATCTCCGCCTGGATCTCCGCGATCTGCTTCAACGACCGCTGCGGCGTGCCGAAGATCGAGTAGTCCTTTTCCGGCGATTTATGCTCCGTCTTCACATCGGGCGGCCACTTCGCCTTCAGCGCCCCCTTCTCCGGAAACTTCAACGGCGAGTCCTTCATCATGTCGGCGACAGCGAGCGACGGCGCGAGGCAAACGAGAAAGGTGAGGTTGATGATTTTTTTCATGCCAAGCACCAGCCTGCCACCACCCGCCACCCGCGCGCCACAAGAAAAAGGTTCACCGCCTCGGCAGAGGCGCTGCCGCCGAAACAGGGCTTTGACTTGATCGCAGCCACCAAGCGGTTATGCGCATGGATTTTCCAGGATGACACACCCCCGTGTGTCAGATTTTTCCAGCCGTGGCGTTTTTTCCAAGCGGATGGTTTTTTCTAACAGCCTGAATTTCAGAAACTTCGCACTGTCGGCTGGTGGTGGCACACCCGCTGCCAGTCGGGAAGTTGACCGCTCGCGAGCCGGTGCTTGCGAGTCCTCCGCCTTGGACAATGACGGAGACCAAGGCAGGGGAATCAAACAACTTCCGTCAAGAAAGGAGCAAGACAATGAGTGCTTTGACGCGATGGAATCCGTGGAGGGAAGTGGCTGAGTGGAACCCGTTCCGCGAGCTGGACGAGATGCGCAACCGGCTGGCTCGATTCTTAGGCGAGACAGTGCCCCGTCGGGGCGAGGGGCGAGAAGAGATCACGGTTGCCGAATGGGCGCCGTTGGTGGACAGCACCGAGGACGACAAGGAATTCCTCATCAAGGCCGAGTTGCCCGAGGTGAAGAAGAACGATGTCAAAG
>JAOACV010000469.1 GCA_026417675.1 Verrucomicrobiia bacterium | reverse complement strand
ATCGCGTTCGGAGAACGCGATCAACCGGAAGGAAGAATGCGCATCAGCCAATGCGGCTGCGAATTTCCCCCGCCATTGAGGACAGCGGTTCGGTTCATAAGCGGCATGGTTACGCGATACCGCAGAGGCTTGGAAACAGCACCATGGCGGCAGCCCGGCCGCTGCAATCAAGGAAATGAGGCCGCGCTGCAGACAGGGCAGTGATCAACTTGACACCATCCGAGCGAGGATGATAGGAGCGATTCTGATGAAAGACCTTTCGCGCCGAACGATGCTGAAACTGGGAACCGCCGGGTTCGCGGGGTCGGCTCTGCCGGTTCTTGCTTCAGCGAACGAAACCGCCTGCAAAGCGAGTGACGGCCTGTGCAACGCCGCGGTCTGCATCCGCGCCCATCAACTGTTGAGCCTCGTCTGCGTCCTCGGCGGGGCGCAATGCCCGTTGATCGAAGCGGGCAGGGCGCGGGAGTTGTTGCGGCGTCTCGGCAGTGACCCGACGACCGCGATCCGCTTGATGTCACCCGCGGACGAGGTTCCGCATTACACCAAGCTGGTGCAGACAGAGAGGGCCGCGCCCGACACCCAGGAGGTGCTGAACCGCAAGCGCGACCTCGACGTGCTCCAGCGGCTCGGACTGGCGCCGGGTGACACGCGCCGCGCCCGTTATCTCTACGAGTTGCTGTTCAGGAGAATCGAAACGCTGAAGGGCCTTTGCGCCTACGACACGCCGGGGTGGGAAGGTTGCGCGTTGGCCAAGAGTGGCGCGTATGAACGTGTGCGAGCGAAGGGTTGGAATGCCATCGTTTATTTGCGCTCGGATCAGGAGCGCGAGCAATACCGCCGCCGCAATGTCCAGCGCATCGAGAAGACCACCCGGCTCTTCGTCCGGCCGCATCATCTGATGTGCCTGTCGTGCTGGTATGCGGGCGGCAAGAACAAGGCGCCGCGGCCGAACGACACGTTGTTTGAGATCTGGCAGCGCATCCGCCGCGAGCCGGACGTGCCCATCACGCTCGTTGAAGGCACCTGCATCGCATGCGATTGCTGCGACGGCTTTCATCCGCCCAACGGCCGCTGCGTCCACCCGTGCGGGTTGATCCGCGACTACAAGAAGGACCTCGACGTGCTCCAGAGACTCGGCCTGATGCCCGGCGCGACGATGAAGGCGCGCGAGCTGTTCGCCCTGCTCTTCCAGCGCATCCGGTCCACGCGCGAGATCTGCGCCTACGGCGATGGCATCGAGCGCTCCGAGGAATGGAGAATCTGCGGCGGCCCCGACGGCAATCCGGGCTACGCGGCAACGCGACAGACAGGCATCTTTAACGGAGTTCATTAATCTGTCAGCACACCGACCGTGGGGCGGTTGTTCCGCTCGAAGTCGCTTGGAAACCCATCGGGTCTCCTTCCCCGCCGTTGAGCTGAGAGTCAGAACGTTGCGACGGTCTTGGCCTCGGCCTGTCGCTGCAGCCCCGGTTTCCGGTTCCGTCCGCTCAACGCCGTCTGCGTGCCACCGCTTTGATTCGGGCAAACATCGGAACGACCTTCGCTACTGTGGAAGAAAAGTTTGATGATCCCGCTGCTGCCAAAACTCGGGCACTCTTTTCCCGTGAGTCAACGCGGTTGACTATGGCTTGATGGCGATTTTGCACACGTCCCTGGAGACGGCCAATTCCTGCAACACATCGGGAAGGCGGACGAGCGGTTCGGTGCGGCCGATAAACTTCGCCCCGGGCACGGCGCCGCTCGCCAGCAAATCCAGCGCGCGCCGCATGTGCTGGGGCGTGTGATGAAAGCTCGACAACAACGTTAGTTGCTCATAATGCCATCGCTGGGTGTCCACGCTGACATGCGTCCCTGCAGGGCACCCCCCGAACAATTGCACCCGGCCGCCCTTGCGGACCAATGCGATCGCCTGTTCCCACGTCGCGGGCAGGCCCACGGATTCGATCACCACGTCAGGGCCGCGGCCCTCGTTGGTCATCCCGCGAACCCGCGTGACCACGTCGCCGGCCGCCTCGACCACCATCTGCGCGCCGAACGCCTCCGCCAACGCCAGACGCGACGGGCGCAGATCCAGGGCGATGACGTGGGCGCCGGCTTGGTGCGCCAGCGCGACAAACATCAGGCCAATCGGTCCGGCGCCGATGACCACCACGGTTTCGCCCCGCGTCACGCGCACTTGCTCGAAGCCTTTCACGACACAAGCCAGCGGCTCCGCCAGCGAGGCGTGCTCAAACGGCAGACCTTCGGGAATGACTTGTAGATTCACCTCCACGATCCGGGCCGGCACGCACACGTATTCCGCGTAAGCCCCGTTCAGCCACGTGAAATGGTCGCACAACTCCGGCTGGAGGCGTTGGCACCAGAAACACTGGCCGCACGGGGCCGAGTTGGCCGGCACGACGCGCTGGCCCGCGCGCCATCCGGTCACGCCGGGACCGACGCGCTCGATCACGCCCGCCATTTCATGACCGAAGACCGCGGGCGGGCGGATCATCTTGGCGTGATAGCCGCGCTTGAACACCTTCACGTCGGTGCCGCACGTGGTGGCGGCCTGGATGCGCAAAAGCACCTCGCCAGCTTGGGGTTGGGGGACAGGCAGTTGTTCGATGCGAACGTCTTCTTTGCCGTGCAGGACGGCGGCGGTCATTGTCTGACTCATGGTTGCACCACGACTTTCAAGGACTTCGGCCCCGGTCGCGACGCGACCGCGATGGCCTCGCTGATGTGATCGAGCGAAAACCGGTGGGTGATCAGCGCGCGGACATTGATGCGCCGGGAGAAAATCAGTTCGGCCACCCGGTCGTTCAACTCAATGTCGCTGCTGTAGCTGCCCATCAGGTCTTTCTCGGTCACGCAAATCTGGCCCACGTCCACGGGCGTTGTTTCGCCCGCCTGCGTTTGCGCGAACAACAACACGCGTCCGGCGGGCCGCGTCGCCTCGAATGCCGCGCGGATGGCGCTCGCGCTGGCGGCCGCCACGATGGCCACGTCGGCGTCGCGCACGCCGCTGGCGTCCGCGTCCGCGCCCAGTTCGCGCGCGATTGCCACGCGTTCGCGGATCGGGTCGGTCGCCGAAACGCGCGCGCCGTGGAGTTTGGCGAGTTGGACCAGCAGCAGGCCGATGGGGCCGCAACCCAACACGACCACGTGGTCGCCTCGACTCACGCCGGCGCGCAGGATGGCCTTCAGACAGGTGTTAAC
>JAOACV010000468.1 GCA_026417675.1 Verrucomicrobiia bacterium | reverse complement strand
CTCCTTCTACGTCGAGGAAAGCTTCGTCATCGCGTGGATGTATCCCTACCTGGAGCCTTACGGGATCATCATGAAGATCAACCGCGACCCGCTGCCGAAGATCACGCCGGAGATGGTGGCGCACAACCGGAAGTATTGGGACGACTACGCGAAGAAATACCTGCTCTCCGACCCGCGCTTCCGCCGCGACGACGACGCCCAGCGCGCGTTCTCCAAGCTCCGCACCGCCCACGCCGGCCTCTACGCATGGCGCAGCGTCATGGCGCCGCCGGAGTTTCGCCAGCCCGAACTGGCTGCCGAGGCCGAGTTCGCGTTCCGCCACGCGCTGGAGCTTTGCCCGTTCAACGTCGAGGCCACGTTCCGGTTCGCGGAATTCCTGAGCCGGCTCGAACGCTACGACGACGCCATCAAGGTCGTCGAGACCTATCGCAAACAAGACCCGTATAACCAGCAGATCAACGTCGTCCTGGGCCAGATCGGCGCCCTCAAACAAGGCGCCTTGCAGGAACAGGTGTTGCGGCAGGAACTGGCCGTCAACCCCGGCAACCTCAACGCCATCATGCAACTGCTCGGCGTGCTCGGATCGCGCGGCAAGATGGCCGAGATGGACGCCATCATTGACCAGATCATCGAGAAGAAGGAGCTGCCGGCCCAGCATTTCAAGACCATCGCCCAGACCTACGTGCAACTGAACCGCATGGACCGCGTCGAACTGGTCCTGCGCAAGTATCTCGGCTTCTACGCCGACGACGCCCAGGCATGGTATGACCTGTGTGTGGTTTATGCGCAGTTGCAGCAGACCGAGAAAGCCCTCGACGCCCTCGACCGCGCGGTCAAGCTCAACCCGCAGTTCAAACAGGGCGCCCAAAACGACCCGCGCCTCCCGCAACTCAAACTTTCTCCGCGCTTCAAACAGCTTACGCAGTAAGCTGCCGGCGCGCTCCCGCCCGGCCCCGAAACTTGGTTGTTGACTGCGGCGACCGGTCGCTTCCAGCCGCATCGGATCCAAGATGACAAAAACGCCAGCAGCTTCAGAGCAGCACCTGGCCGGCCTGTCGCCAGCGTCCGCCGCGGGCCGCATCCGTTGTGTCTGCGCGTTTCACATGTTCAGGTAGAACGCTTCCATCGCGGAGCGATACTGGTTCATGAGCTTGTCGTAGAACTCCAGCGGCGGCTTGGCGTCGGGCGGCAGGAAGGACTTGAAGGGGTGCTTCTTCGAGTATTCGGTAAACTCTTTCCGGACCGCTTGCAGGGCGTCAGGCCGGGTAAGCAGGTCAATCGCTGACGCGGCCATCGCTTTCGCGCCGGCGTTGGCTCCCTTCCAAGCCGTTGAGCCGAACCCGGAGGCCACGGTGGACCAGTGATGGCCTTGCGCGCCGGGGGCGATGCCGGGGAACCGAATTGTGGCAGTAGGGGTGACGAGGGTCACGTCGCCGTGGTCGGACGACGCGCCGCCGGTGAAGACGGCCGGGGGCTTTTCCATCGCGCCGATCTTCGCCGGCATTCCCGTCGGTTTCTGGCCCAGCGCCTTTTGCAGCGCGCGCGCGAAGGCGTGTTCCTCCTCGGTCCACTTCGGCATGCCGATGAGTTCGATGTTCTTCATCATCAGCTCGGCGAGGGCCTTGTTGTGATGGCATTGATGCGCGGCGGCCAGGACGCGCGTTTCGGCCAGTTCGGTGCCCGTGGCCAGCGCCGCGCCTTTGGCGCAGTTGACCAGCCGTTCATACATCGGCATCAGGTTCTCGTCGGAGCCGCGCAGGAAATACCAGACTCGCGCGCGGTCGGGAACGACATTGGGCGCCTCGCCGCCGTCGGGGATCACGTAGTGCATGCGCGAGGAGAAATGCAGATGTTCGCGGAGGTAGTTCGCGGCGACGTTCATGATTTCCACGGCGTCGAGCGCGCTGCGGCCAGCCCACGGCGCGCCGCCGGCGTGCGCGGTCTTGCCTTGAAACCGGAAGGTCACGGAGATCATCGCGCTGCCGGCGACGCCGTAGCCGGTGTGGAAACTCGATCCGGCGTGGTTGTTGATCACGGCGTCCACGTCCTTGAAGAGGCCGGCCCGGACCATGTAGGGGCGGCTGACGAGAATCTCCTCGGCAGGCGATCCGAACAGTTTGATGGTGCCGGCGAGCTTGTGTTTTTCCATCGCCTGTTTCACCGCGATGGCGGCGGCGGTGGCGGCTGAAGCCATGAGGTTGTGGCCGCAACCGTGACCCGGAGCGCCCGCCACGACGGGATCGGGTTTCGCTACGCGGCCCTTTTGCGAGAGCATCGGCAGGGCGTCGTATTCCGCGAGGATGCCGATCACCGGCTTGCCCGATCCGTAGCTCGCCACAAAACAGGTCGGCATGCCGGCCAGTCCCTTCTTGACCGTGAAACCGGCTTCCTCCAGCGTCTTGATCAGCAGCGCGGAAGATTTGTGTTCTTGCAATCCCAACTCCGCATACGACCAGATCGCGTCGGAGATGCGGCCGAACTTGGTGACAGTTTCCGGCTGGCTCAGCCAGTCGAGCGCGGTTTGCTTCTCTTGGGAAACGCTGGTCGTGGCTGGACCTTTCTCCACAGCGCCACGTCGTAGAGCGCGGCCAAACAGACTCGCGCTGGGCTTCCCGTTCTCAACCGCCGCGTGCCCGTCGAGGAAAACGTAGCGCACGCCGGTGGCATATAGCTGGGGCTTTTCGAATGTGGCGCGGTCGCGGTAGGTGGCCGGGTCGAAGACCACGATGTCGGCGTGGCAGCCGGGACGCAGGTAGCCGCGTTCGGGAATGCCGAAGATGTCGGCGGGGAAACCGCTCGCGCTGCGAATGGCCTGCGGCAACGGGATGAGCTTGTCTTGAATGGCGTAGCGGCCGATCTTCCGCGCGAAGGTGCCGAAGTTGCGCGGGTGCTGATGCTCGGCGGGGTTTTGCGCGTGCGCCACGCCGTCGGAAGCCGTGGCCACCCAGGGCAGCGCCATCGCCCAACGCACGTCTTTCTCGGACATCGAATGGCAAATCACCCCGGGCGCTTCCTGCGCGACGAGCTTGAGCACCAGGTCCACCGTTTCGATCTGTTCCTTCTCCGCGATTTCCCTCAGGCTCTTGCCGACGTAGTCCGGGAATTTCTTGCTGGTCGCGATCACGATTTTCTCGTAACGACTGAGCCTGCCGGCGATCACCCGCCGCACCAGCGCGGCAAACTCCGGGTCGCTCGCCATGCGC
>JAOACV010000467.1 GCA_026417675.1 Verrucomicrobiia bacterium | reverse complement strand
CCGTTTCGATCAATTGTCCGTCCCGGAGTTGCCACAGGAACTTCTCCGTCGTGTCGGTGGATCGCGATTCGCGCAGTTCCTTCAGCGTCCAGAGGTCAAACTCCGACGCCAACGACCGGCGCAGGGCCAGCGGCAGGTTGCTCATCGCGGCGAACGACTCCGCCGCGCGCCCGTAGGCCCACTCCATCACCTGTGTCGCGCGATAGGACGGCTCCCCGTCCGCGGCAAGCGCGTTGGAAAGCTCGGTCAGCGACAACGATTTCAAATCCGGCTTCACGCAACGACTCTATAGCCTGGCACGGCGGAGCCGCAACCCATGAAACAAGGACCGGCAAGACGCGGCAAATTCCTGCGGATGCCGCCGCAGCGCCCGGCATCGTCAAGCCGCGAGCCTGTCGGTGAAGTTTTCAATCGGGAAGCGGTGTCCGGACGCGCCTGCCTTGGGTCAGATCGTTTTTTTTCTGTTTTGCCCTGGCCGGTTGCGGTAGCTAAAGATAACGGCATGCGCGACCGTGTGCTGGCTGCTCCAAGTCATTGCCTTTTGGGGCCGGCTGCGGGCAAGGCCATGTTCTCGTCCCCGTCGGATCTGGTGAAGTGACTTAGTGCGAATGATCACTGTCAGCCACAAACTCTTCTTGGCGCGTATGTGTTCGCGTGCGTTTGTCCATTGTTGGATGATTTGCTCGGCGGTTTTTGCGGGGGCGGCCGAGCGCGACCCGGCATGGACGCGGGCGCATCTGAAGCCGGCGATGACGGCCGATGAGACGCGGGCGTTCATGAAACGGCTGGCGCAATTTGTGTTCGACAACCACATGAAGCGCGACGCGAAATCGCCGCAGCGCGGGATGATCTACGAATACTTCTGGGTGGAGCGCAAAGGTCGTGCGGACCAGTTCATCCAAGGCGAGGCGCTGGACACGATGCACGACGGCGCGTGGTTCGCCGCGGCGCTGGTCAACGCGTATCGTGCGACGGGCGACCGGTTTTACAAGGAGACGCTGACGCAGTGGGTGCTGCCGTTTTACCTCCGGATGCTCAATCACTCTGACACGCTCTTCAGCGCCCGGCGCGACGACGCGGCGCCGGGCGCGCATAAGTTCAACAAGGAGCACGCGTTGCAGGAGGGCGAGAAGGGCTTTGTGCCCTACTGGTGGGATGACGGAGGGTCGGTCAGCCTGGAGCGGAGGGGAAAGAACCAGGCGCTCAGTCCCATCCAGTGCACTGATCTGCTCGCCGGCAAGCCGAACCCGGAGTTCTTGCTGAGCGGTTACTCGCACGGCTCGTCGAACCACATGGCGCAAGACCTCGCGGTGATGCTTCAGCAAGCGTGGCTGATGTTGAGGAATTCGGCGGAGCCGTCGGACAAAAAGCTCGCCGCCGAAGTTGCCGAGGCGGCGAAGAACCTGCACGAATGCCGTTTGCGCCACTTCAACCACATCCCAATGTGCTGCGCTGCGTTCGGCCTGACCAACGGCGATCCGGCGGAATTGAAACGCGTCCCGCAGCCGACTTGGCTGCCGGAGAACCACTACTGGCGCGCACTGTATGATTTCAAGCCGGGCGAGCGCCGCGCGCTGCCGGGCTTTGCGGATGACCAACAGTATCGCTACTACTTCGGCATCGCGAAGGCCGGCGGATCGTTGCCGCGGACGCTCGGGTTCAAGACCATCTACGATGCGTTCACCGAGCCGATGCTCTATCGCTACTACAGCGACGACGCCGACGCGCCGCCGGGAATCAACCGGTTTGACCTCCATGTCATGAACGTCCGCGACGGCCGGCTCGAAGATTACCGGTCCGACCGCAAAGGCCCGTTCAAAGGCCCGCGTCCGATCGGCTCGCGCATGGGCCCGCAGAACATGGTTTGCTGCGGCTGGGCGCTGCAAACTCTGCGAGCACAGCCGGGTCTGTGGGAGGAACGCTGCAAGGCACAATGCAGGCAGGATGCGCGGGTGTTCATCGAGGAATCGGCGGGCGGGGCGGCGGGCGGGGCGCCCGCCTCCGCGACATCGCTCGCGCTTGACGGGGTCACGTTGCGCTTGGTCAGCCGCCGCGATGCGTTGGTGCTGGAGGGGAAGTTTGAGGGCGCTCAAGTCGTCCTCAGGATCTTCAGCCGGCCCGACGCGCAGGGCGGTCATGCGGTTGTCACATTGAGGAAAGACCGCACGGTCACCGCGGTAAACGACAGGGCAGAGCCGCTCCGCATCCTCCCCCATGGCGATTTCGGTTGGGCACTGCCCTACACAGTCGCCAAGCAGCAGACTGCGGGCTGGGCCAACGGCGTCGAGCTGGGATGTTACTCGATTCAGGTTGGCGGCGAGACGCGCAACTTCTGTCTGGCCAGCAGCGAGGCGGCGGTGAAGGCCCGGCTCGAACGCGAACTCGCCGGCGGGCTGCGGACGTGGGAGGCGATCTTCGACCAATACGGCTACATCCCGACGGGCATCGGCTGCCATTCGATCCTGCCGGGCGTGGTGTGGGACAAATTCTCGGACGCCGGCGGCTACGCGCACCTCCTCAGCGCGGCGGCGCAATGGCTGATGTATCTGGAGAAAAAGAGCGACTGGGAGTTGCAGGGCGTGCCGAGCCGATGAGCCAGACGACGCAGTTCGGCGTGCCGGGCTTGCATTCGGGCTGGAATTGGGGTAAGGACGCGGCCACAGATGGACGCCGGGAAACCACCGCCAGCGAAGACCACGACGCCGGCCGACGAACTGAAGGAGTTTGTCTATCGGGTCAGTCACGATTTGCGCTCGCCGATCAGCACGATCATTGGCTACGCCGAGTTGTTGGCGGCCGACCATGCCGACAAACTGGACGACGAGGGACGCCGTTACCTCAACGCCGTGCGCGCCGCCGCCCAACAACTCAACGCCATGCTGGAGGACCTCGTGCTCTACTCGCGCGTCGGCCGGGCGCCCGATGCACCGGGTTTGGGCGACCTGGGCGCCTTGATTGAGCGGGCGAGACAGTGGGCGCTGGAACGCGTGGGTCCCAAGGACGCGGACTGGAAGCTGCCGTCAGAGTGGCCGCGGGTCTATGGCGTGCAGTCGGAACTGCAAATGCTCTTCGGATTGCTGCTGATCAACGCGCTGCAACACAATCCCAAGCCGAAGCCGCGCGTCGAGGTGACCTGGCACGAGGAACCCGGCCGCATCGTTTGCGCCGTCCGCGATGACGGGCCGGGAATTGACCGGCAGCAT
>JAOACV010000466.1:2172-3210 GCA_026417675.1 Verrucomicrobiia bacterium | reverse complement strand
GTGCAGGGTGCTGTACCGCTGACGATGGCCAGGTACAGTTTGCGGATGCGGCCCTGCTGAAAAAGCAGCGTGAAGCGCGAAAGGGCACGCCGATTCCGAGCCAAGATCAGCAAGCCGGAGGTGTTGCTGAATGCGTTGTTGAGCGAGGAATTGGAGAAGGCGGTGACATCGCTGCCGCAGTATCAGGGATTCACCACGGTGCCGCAGTTCCGGCAGGCGCGTGGCATCGTCCAGATCATCGAGGCGCAACTCGACTGCGATTGGCGAACGGCGCTGCGCAAGCTCGTCGGAGGCGGCCTTTGCATCGCCATCGCCCCCGGCGGCGAGACGCTGCTGGCGGTGGACTGTCAGGACAAAGCGTTGTTGGAGCAGGCGCACAAGAGTGTGCAGGCCTTCGTCAACGCCGCCGCCGCGAACAAGAGTCCATCGGAAGCACCCGCGCCGAAGGAGTATCGCGGCGTAACGACGTGGAGCTTCGGGCCGAAGGAGGCGCACGCGATCGTCGGTGCCCGGCTCTTGCTGGCGAACAGCTCGCAAGCGTTGGAGCGTGCGCTCGACCTGCGTGCGGGATCGGGTGGGTCGAGCGTCGCGTCGCGGGCGGCCTACAAGGACGCTGCGAAGGCGCTTGGCGCGGACGCGGTGGCGCGGCTGTTTGTGGACTTGGGGGCGCTGAAGCAGGCCCCGAAGATCAAGCAAGCGTTGGCGCGCGGCGGCGAACCGTTGGCCGCCCTACTGACGGCCGGGACACGCGATGCGCTCGATTCGGCCAACTGGCTGGGCTTGGGCGTGTATGTCAAAGGCGATACGCTGACGCTGCGCGCCGTCAATGACGGCAAGCTGCCCGACCCGGCCACGCCAACAGGTTTCGCCACGCCGCGCGGAGCGAACGACGGCGTGTGGCCGAACCTCCGCGTCGCGCGCCAGATCGCTGGCGTGAGTCTCTACCGCGACCTGCACGGCTTCTACGCCGCTAAAGACCAACTGTTTCCGGAACGCACTTCCGGCCTGATTTTCTTCGAGAACATGATGGGCATCTTC
>JAOACV010000466.1:0-2162 GCA_026417675.1 Verrucomicrobiia bacterium | reverse complement strand
GAGGAAGTGCTTGGCGTGACCAAGCCCGAGATTCGGTTCGTCGTCGCGCGCCAGCAATACGACCCCGCCATCGGCACGCCCGCCGTGCAGGTCCCGGCGTTCGCGGCGGTCCTGCGGCTGAAAAACCCCGAAGCGTCCGGCGAACTCGCCGAGGAAGCGTGGCAGAAGGCGCTCGGCCTCATCAACTTTACCCAGGGCCAGAAGGCGTTGCCCGGCATGATTTTGGACCGGGTCACGTATCGTGACACGAAATATACGGTCTCGTTCTACCGCCGCCCCCCCAACGCGGGCCAGACAGACCTCGACTTGCGCTACAACTTCCGCCCCACGCTCGCGCGGCGGGGCGAATATCTGATCATGAGTTCCACCGACAAGCTGGCCGAGGAACTCATAGACGCAGTGAGCAAGGAAAGCGCCAATCCCCCGAAGGCGGTGCACGAGACGCACAGCCTGTTGGAACTCGACGGCGACCAACTCCTCGCCATCCTCCGCGCCAACCGCGAGAACCTCGTGCGCCAAAACACGCTGGAGAAGGGACGCACCACAGAGCAGGCCCTCGTCGGGGTCAACGCATTTCTGACGCTGGTGGACACGCTCCAGCACGCAAGGCTGGCTATCGGACAAGCGGACGGCCGCCCGGAGGCGAATCTCGCGCTTCGACTCCGCGCGCCCAACGCCAACCGCGTCGAGAACCCGCCGGCGTTGGCGCAGGCGGGCCGTTGAGGAGTTCGCCATGGACCTCGCCAACCCCGTGTGGGCTTGGGCGCCGTATCAGCCCAACGACGCGCGGCCTTGGACCCTGCAACTGGCCGGGCACCTCTATCGCCGCGCCGCGTTCGGCGGCAACTGGGGCCAACTGCGCCGCGCGGTCGCTGACGGGCCGCAACGCGCGGTGGACGCGCTGTTGAAACCGGACGCCGACGTGGAAGCGTTCAATCGCGCCCACGACAAGAACGAAGCGTCGAGCGGCGGCAGCAACGCCACCGACGCTCTGCGGGCGTGGTGGCTGCGCCGCATGATCGAGACGCCGCACCCGCTGTTGGAGAAGATGACGCTTTTCTGGCATGGCTACTTCGCCATCAGCAACGCCAAAGTCAACAGCGCGCTGCTGATGGGCCGGCACGTCCAGCAACTGCGCCGCCACGCCCTCGGCAGCTTCGCGACGATGCTCGAAACGGTCTGCAACGATCCTGCCGTTTTCCTGCACCTCGAAGCCAAGGCCAACCGCAAGGCGCGACCAAGCGAGTTCTTCCCGCGCGTGTTCCTCGAACAGTTCACCGTCGGCACGAGCAACTTTACGGAGAAAGACGTGCGGGAGGTCGCGCGCGCGTTCACCGGCTGGTTCGTGTTCGGCGACGAATTGCGCGAGATTGAGCGCGAGCACGACTCAGGCGTGAAACACATCCTCGGCCAGAAGGGCGCGCTCAAGAAACAGGACGTGGTGCGCATCGCCCTCCAGCAACCCGCGACGGCGCAACGCGTCCTGCGGCAACTGTATCGCTGGTTGATTTCAGAGGAAGGCGAGCCGTCGGACGCGCTCATCGCGCCGCTGGCGGTGCGCTTTGCCAAAGACCACAACATCGGCGCCATCGTCGAAACGATGCTGCGCTCCAACCTGTTCTTCTCGCCCGCGGCGTATCGCCGGCGCGTCAAAAGTCCCGTCGAGTTCGCACTCGGTATCGTGCGCGGCCTCGAAGGCAACGTCGGCACGCCCAAGCTCGCCGGCGATTTGGCGGCGCTGGGCCAGGAGCTCTACAACCCGCCGACGGTGAAAGGCTGGGCAGGCGGGCGTTGCTGGATCAACCGTTTGACGATGCTCGCCCGCGCCCGGCTCGCCCATGCGCTCGCGTCAGGCGCGGAGCCGTATCAGCTCGATCCCCTCGACACGGCGAAGAGACACGGCCGCTCGACGGTGGCGGAGGCATCGCAGTTTCTGCTCGACCTATTCCTGCAAGGCGACGTGTCGGACAGTTTTCGCGACATGGTGTCCCCGGCGGGTTCCCAAGACCCGCCGACCGAACGGATGCGGCGGTTTGTCGCGCTGGTGGCCGCCCAACCTGAGTTCCAACTAGCGTGAGGCAACACACCGATGCACATCCCACGCCGCGGTTTTCTGCAACAATCATTCGGCGCCTCGACGTTGCTGGCGCTTGGTTCCACCG
>JAOACV010000465.1 GCA_026417675.1 Verrucomicrobiia bacterium | reverse complement strand
GCTCAGCAGGCCCAGTTTCTCGAGGTCGGCCACGACGTTCTCGCGGGCCTGCATGATCGTCTGCCCGCGGTACGGACCGGCGTTCTCGTTCAACGTGCCGTCGAGGTTGAGGATGTTGACCATCGGCAGGTTCTGGCGCAAGCCGACCTCGTAGTCGTTCGGGTCGTGAGCGGGAGTGATCTTCACGCAGCCGGCGCCTAGCTCGGGCCTGGCCCATTCGTCGGCCACGAGCGGGATGGGGCGGTTCACCAGCGGCAACATCACCTTGCGGCCGTCGCGGGCCATGTCGCGGAGCTTGATGAGTTCGGGCAGCAGCGTCTGGCGGCGGGCACGCACGTCGTCCAATTCGGCCTGGAGCTCGGCCTTCTGCTTTTCCGGCGCGGCTTCCAGCCGGGCCTGGAGATCCGCCTCGACGCGCTGAAGCGCCGCGGCCGGATCGGGATGCACGGCGACGGCCGTGTCGCCGAGCATGGTTTCAGGCCGGGTGGTGGCGATCATCACGTGCTTCGGCTCGCCCGGCTTGGGATCGATCACCGGATACAAGAAGTACCAGAAATGGCCGGGCACGTTCTCATGGAACACTTCGTCGTCGGCCACGGCGGTTTGGAGCATCGTGTCCCAGTTCACCATGCGTTTGCCGCGGTAGATGAGGCCCTTGTTGTAGAGCGCGACGAAAGCGTGCAGCACGGCCTTGGTGTAGGCCTCGTCCATCGTGAATCGCTCGCGCGACCAGTCGCAGGAGCAGCCGAGTTTCTTGAGCTGTTGGATGATGATGCCGCCGTGCTTCTCCTTCCATTCCCAGATTCTCGCGACAAGCCCCTCGCGCCCCAGCTCGCGGCGCGGATGCCTGATGCCCTGCTTGCGCAGCGTCTTCTCGACGACGGTCTGGGTGGCGATGCCGGCGTGGTCGGTGCCGGGCAGCCAGAGCACCTCAAAACCCTGCATCCGTTTGCGGCGGCAGAGGATGTCCTGGAGCGTGTTGTTGAGCACGTGGCCCATCGTCAGCACGCCGGTGACGTTCGGCGGCGGGATCACGATGCAGTAAGGCGGCTTCGGCGATTTCGGGTCGGCGATGAAAACACCTTGTCGCAGCCAGGTTTGATACCACTTGTCCTCAACCAGCTTCGCTTCGTAAGCCTTGGGAATGTCGGGCATGGCGTGATGCGTAACTCGTAATGGGAAATGCGCAGGGCCGGCGGGCTTGCGCGCTACGCATTACTCGTTACTTCCTCTTCTCGTCCTTCAACAGCTTGTATTCCACGCTGTCCACCAGCGCCTCCCAGCTTGCCTCGATGAGGTTGTCGCTGACGCCGACGGTGCCCCAGAGATCGCGGCCGTCGGTGGACTCGATGAGCACGCGGGTGCGCGCGGCGGTGCCGCCGGCGGAGTCGAGAATGCGAACCTTGTAATCCACCAGCCGCACGTCCTTGATGGCCGGATAACGATTGACCAGCGCCAGGCGCAGGGCGCGGTCGAGCGCGTTGACGGGACCGTCGCCCTCGGCGACGGTGTGCTCGACGTGGTCGCCGATCTTCAGCTTCACGCTCGCCTCGATGACCTGTTGCTCCCCGCGGCCGTAGTGGTCCACGATGACGCGATAGCCGAGCAGTTCGAAGAACGGCTTGTGACGCTGCAGCGCCTTTTGCAGCAGAAGGATGAACGAGCCGTCGGCGGCCTCGAACTCGTAGCCGCGATGTTCCAGTTCCTTGAGTTGCTTGAGAATGTCCCGCACCTCCGGCGTGTCGGCGCGCAGGTCAACGCCCAGCTCGCGCGCCTTCATCAACACGTTGCTGCGGCCGCTGAGTTCGCTGACCAGCACGCGCCGGCGGTTGCCGACCAGTTCGGGATCAATGTGCTCGTAGCTGCGGGCGACGCGGTTGATGGCGTGGACGTGCATGCCGCCTTTGTGCGCGAACGCCGGCCGACGAACGGCTGACGGATGTCGGGACGAACGTTGGCCAGGTCGTCCACAAACAGGCTCAGTTCGCGCAGGTGGCGTAGGTTCTCGCGCGGGATGCACGGCGCGCCCATCTTCAAAACGAGGTTGGCGATGACGGAGGTGATGTTGCAGTTGCCGGTGCGTTCGCCGTAGCCGTTGATGGTGCCCTGCACCTGCACCGCCCCCTGCTCGACCGCCGCCAGCGCGTTGGCCACCCCAAGGCCGCAGTCGTTGTGCGTGTGGATGCCAACCGGCGTCCGCAACTGCCGCCGGACCTCGGCGACGATGCGCGAGACCTCGCCCGGCAGCGTGCCGCCGTTGGTGTCGCAGAGCACCAGCAGGTCCGCGCCGGCCTCCTGCGCGGCCTGCAAGGTCCGCAGCGCATACATCGGGTCGTCCTTGTAGCCGTCGAAGAAATGCTCGGCGTCGTAAAAGACCTCCTTGCCGCGCTCCTTGAAGTAACGGACACTGTCGGCGATCATCGCGAGGTTTTCCTCCAGCGGCACGCGCAACACTTCGCGCACGTGGAGCACCCAGGCTTTGCCGAACATCGTCACCACCGGCGTCTGCGCCTCCGCCAGCGCCTGGATGTTCGCGTCGCGCGAGCAAACATCCTTCGCGCGTCGCGTGCTGCCGAACGCCGCGATCTTGGCCTGCCGAAACCTGCGCCGGCGGGCCAGATCGAAGAACTCCATGTCCTTCGNGTTCGACCCCGGCCAGCCGCCCTCGATGTAATGGATGCCGAACGCATCGAGCCGCTCGGCGATGCGCAGCTTGTCGGTGCTGGAAAACGACACGCCCTCGCCCTGCGTGCCGTCACGCAGCGTCGTGTCGTAGATGGTCACTCGCGGGTTCATAGGAATGGCGCGAGAGCCTATGGGTTTTCGCCGGCAGGGTCAAGTTGCCCTTGAAACACCCCGTTGGAAACCCGCGCTGCCAGCGGAGGCTCAATCCAGGATGAAACATGGCTACGCATGAGGCCGGCCGGTTCTTGAACCCCGCAAGACCCGGCAGCGGCCCATGCCGCGGCGGCTTCGCCTCGCTGACGCCAGGCTCAGGCCGGCACGATCGCGCGCCGGGCATGGTCGTAGGTCGTCCGGCGACCGGTGTTGTAAGATTGCACTGCCATCAGGCAGGCGACGGAGTGCTGATAGCCGGCCTCGATGGGCGCCCGCGTGGTCTTGCCGCTGCGCATGCATTGCAGCCAGTCCAGGAAATGATCGGGCGTCTCAATTGGCTTGACCTCGTTGACGCCGCGGATGGTGCCC
>JAOACV010000464.1 GCA_026417675.1 Verrucomicrobiia bacterium | reverse complement strand
TCATCCGGGCAGTCGCGGCCCGCTCACGCTTCGGCACACCACCACACTTCCCGACGGTAGCGGCGAACGCTGGTGGATATTTGCCTGTGACGCGCGCGGCGGCTGGAAACCGGCGGTCGAGAAGTGGCAGGCCGCTGTTCAGAAGTGGAGCGCGGAAGAAACCATCCGTTGATCTCGGCGATGCAAATGGCAGACGGCGCCGTCCGAAATCAGCGGGCCGATCAGCGACCTCTCTACAACCGGCCTCCCGTGTCCGCCTTCGCCGCCCCGCGCGTGAAGCGGCTCACGAGCAGCCCGACCAGCAGGATCGTCAGGGTGCCGATGACGATGACCAGGAAACTGTGGAACGGGCTGCGGAACGGTTCGAGCGCGCCGGTCCATTTCGGCGAGAAGGTCATCCAGACGATGACGAGGATGCCGACGAGCACGCCGGTGATTGCCGCGGGGTTGTTGGCTCGGCGGGAAATCATGCCCAGCAGGAACAAGCCGAGCATGCCGCCGCCGAAAATGCTGGCCAGTTCCCACCACGCATCCAGCGCGCTCTTGATGCGCATCATCGCCAGCGCCATGCCCGTGCCGAGCGCCCCGACCGCCAGCGAGGCGATCCAGAGCACCCGCATCGCCTCCCGCTCGCCCGCGGCGGGCCGGAGGTAGCGTTTGTAGAGGTCGCACAGGATCAGCGTGGCGGAACAGTTGATGGAACTGGCGATGGTGGATTGCGCGGCCGCGAAGATTGCGGCGATGACCAGCCCCGTGAGGCCCACGGGCAGTTGCGTGACGATGAAATGCGGGAACACCGCGTCCGGCTTGGCCGCGGCGTTGACGGAGGCCGGCAGCAGTTCCGGCCGGGCGGTGTAGAAGGCGAACAGCCCCGTGCCAATGAAGAAGAACACCGCCGAGATCGGCAGATACAGGAACGCGCCCAGCCACACACTGCGAGCCGCGTCTCGGTCGGTGCGCGCCGTGGCGTAGCGTTGCACGTAGCTCTGGTCAATCCCGAAGTTCTGGAGATTGATGACGATGCCGTAGATCAAGACGACCCAGAACGTGGACTGGTCCAACGCCGGCGCGAAGCTGCCGAGGCTGAACTTGTCGCGCTCGATGGCGATGCGGAAAAGCTGGCCCGGCCCCTCCGGCATGCCGGCCAGCAGGATGAGCACGCAGGCCAGCGCGCCGACGATGAACACGATGCTTTGCACCACCTCGGTCCAGATGACCGCCTCCATCCCGCCAAACAGCGTGTAAGCGATGACCACCACGCCCGTGACCAGGATCAGCGCCGGAACACTCCAGCCCGTCAGCGGCGCCATCGCCAGCGCGAGCAGATACATGATCGTGCCCATGCGGGCCAGTTGCGTCAGCAGATAGCAGATCACCGCGTAGGTGCGCGCCCAGACACCGAAGCGTTGCTCCAGATGATGATACGCCGACACTTCGCCGCTGCGGCGGTAGAACGGCACGAACCACCGCACCGCCGCCCAGGTTGTGATGGGGATGGCGAGGCTGAATACGAACGCGTTCCAGTTGCCGTCAAACGCCTTGCTCGGCAGCGCCAGAAAACTGATGCTGCTGACGTAGGTCCCGAAGATCGAAATCCCCACGACCCAGCCGGGGATCGAGCGCCCCGCCGCCATGAACTCCTCGGTGTTGCGGCTCTTGCGACCCGCCCAGAAACCGAGCGCCACCGTCGCGGCCAGATAGAGGACCAGGACGGCGAGATCAATGACGGGAAGGTGGGCTGACACTCCGGCTCCTTTCATCGCCGGCCCTCATGGAAACCGACCGGCTCGCGCCTCACTGTGGCGCCGGGGTTGTCGCGAATGGCCACGCCGGTGCAACTCCGGTCCACACGAATGATCCTCGCAGGGCCTTGAAAGACGTTGCCGCTCATCTGCAAGTCGCGCCCGTTCGGCGCGAATGTCACCGCTCCCGGCGCGCAAGAGTCGCTGGTCACGAAAATGTTGTCCCGCACGATGACCGGGCCGTAGCTGCCGTTGGTCTGATACAGCGTGAAATAGAGTTCGGGGAACCGCTGATAATCGCCCGTCGCAAGCCCGCGCCGGCCTCGTCGCGGGTCGCGCTCGCCCTTGGTCGTGTTGTTGACGAAAACGTTGCCTTGCAGGATGAAGTTGCGGGGCTGGTTGATCCACGCCCCCCGCCCGCCGTTGCGGAAGGTGTTGCCGACGATGGTCACATCCTCGCAAGACTTCTCCACGCTCATCACCCGCGAACCGTTCGTGCCGTCCACCAGGTTGCCGGTGATGGCGGCGTTCTTGCAGAACTCCGCCAGGAAAAACGCTCCCATCCGCGAACCGATGATGTGGTTGTTGGCAAACACGACATTATGCGAGCGCTGCACGTGCATCGTGTCGCCCAACGCGCTGAGCTGGCAGCCGGTGATCCGCACATCGCGGCAACATTGGAGGTCCACGCCGCCCTTGCCCGGTCCGCTGCCCGTCGGCGCGTAGAGGCCGTGATAGACGCCGCTGAGTTTGAACATGAGCCTGACGCCTTGCGTTTCGTAGCCGCCGACGCGAGGAGGCGGAGAGATCGTAATTGGGTATGCATCCGCCTCCTTACGTCGGCGGCTACGATCGCCATCGCCTTCGAACCGGATCGGCCTGCCACCGGGCTGCTCGGCGATCTTGATAAAGTCCGGCGACGACGCAACCACGAAATACTGCCGGCCCCGCGTGATGTTTTTGGGCAGCGGACCGCCAAAGAAGCAAACCCCCTCGTTCGGCTCGGCGCTGCGGCTCACCTCGACCGGCTGCCGTGTGTTGTCGAACCGCACGCGGTCGTCGCCCGCTTCCATCCGCACGCCGTCGCGAACGAGGTCGTTGCGGAAATAGCGGCGCGCCCGCTCGACTTCCCTCGGCTCGTAGTCCTCCGGCCAGACCAGCGTTTGCCACAGATGGCCGTAGTCCCACATGAACTTCCCGCTCCGCAACAACGTGCAGTTTTCCACGCTCACGCGCTCCGCGAAGGTCTCCACCTCGCTCTCCGAGCCGCGTTTGGCCGCGCCCTCGACCGTGATGACTGCTCCCGCAACGCCGTCGGACTTGATGTCGCGGAACAGCAGGTCGCTCGTCACGCCTCCCGGCGAGGTGGTGATGACGATGATCCGCGTGTTGGCGTTGGGCTCCCAGGAGGTTTCGCGCCGCGCGGGGTCGAAGACATGCCCGCGAAACTCGCCGCCGTGCCACGAGAAGTCC
>JAOACV010000463.1 GCA_026417675.1 Verrucomicrobiia bacterium | reverse complement strand
CGTGATGCAGAAAGACCAGGCCGGCAGCGGCATGATCATGCGCGGCCTTTACGTCGGTGACGACATGGAAACCTTCACCCTCGGCGCGCAGCTCTCTCAAAAGGTGAACTTCGACCTGCTCGACCAGCCGTTGCGCAAGGTCCTCGTTTGGCTCGACCCGCACGAGTTCAAGAGCACCTGGCTCGGCAACAAGGCCGTCTATCGCACCCGCATGGCGATGGCCGATGGCGGCGAACTGATCGTGCTGGCCCCCGGCCTGAAGGAGTTCGGCGAAGACGCCGAGATTGACCGGTTGATCCGCAAATACGGCTATCGCGGCACGCCCGCCACGCTTGCTTCCGTCCAGTCCAACGCCGACCTGCGCAACAATCTCAGCGCCGCCGCGCACCTGATCCACGGCTCCAGCGAAGGCCGCTTCCGCATCACCTACTGTCCCGGTCCGCACATGAGTCCCGACGCGATCCGTTCAGTCGGTTTCGATGCCGGCGACCTCGACGCGATGCTCAAGCGTTACCAACCCGCCCAGTTGAAAGACGGTTACAACCGCCTGCCCGACGGCGAGGAGTTCTTCTACATCAGCAATCCCGCCCTCGGCCTCTGGGCGCTCAAAAGTCAGTTCTGAACGTGGTGACCCATGAACTCCATCCGTGCTCGCTTCCTTCCCATGCTCCTGCTTGCCGGTTCGGTCTGGCCCGCCTCAGCGGCCGATCAACGGGCTGTCAACTACGACGAGGCTAAGGTGCCGGCCTACACGCTGCCCGACCCGTTGGTGATGAACGACGGCACGACTGTCGCCGACGCCGCGGCGTGGCGCGAGAAACGGCGGTCGGAAGTGCTGGAGCTTTACCGCACGCACGTCTTCGGCCGCAGTCCGGGCCGGCCGGCGGGCATGACGTTCAAGATCACGTCGTGCGACCGGCAGGCGCTCGGCGGTAAGGCGATGCGCAAGGAGGTCGCGGTCTTTTTCACCGGCAAGCAGGACGGGCCAAGCATGAGCATCCTCATTTATCTGCCCAACGGCGCGGCGAAACCTGTGCCTGCGTTCGTCGGCCTGAACTTCGGCGGCAACCACGCCATCAACAGCGACCCCGGCATCACGCTCTCGACGCGCTGGATGCGGCCCGGCCGCGCCAAGGACGGCAGCGTCGTGGACAACCGCGCAACTGAAAAAGGGCGCGGCACGGAGGCGCGACGATGGCCGGTGGACATGATCCTGGCGCGCGGTTACGCGCTCGCGACGATCTACTACGGCGACCTCGAACCGGGCCATGCCGAGGGCTGGAAGACAGGCATCCGCGCGGCGCTTGGCGATGCGGGCGCCAACACGCAGTTTGCGCCGGACGCATGGGGGGCGATTGGCGCGTGGGCGTGGGGCTTGAGCCGGGCGATGGATTACTTCGAGACCGACGGTGACATTGACGCGAAGCGCGTCGCGGTCATGGGCCACTCGCGGCTCGGCAAGACCGCGCTCTGGGCCGGCGCTCAGGACGAGCGGTTCGCCATCGTCATTTCCAACAACTCCGGCGAGGGCGGCGCGGCGATCACGCGGCGGTGCTTTGGCGAGACCATCACGATCATTAACACAGCCTTCCCGCACTGGTTCTGCGCCAACTTCAAGAAATACAACGGCCGCGAGAACGACCTGCCGGTGGACGCGCACATGCTGGTCGCGCTGGCCGCGCCGCGGCCGGTCTATGTCGCCAGCGCCACCGAAGACCAATGGGCCGATCCGCGCGGTGAGTTCCTCGCCTGCAAGCATGCCGACCCCGTCTATCGCCTCCTGGGCAAAGACGGCCTCGGCGTCGAACAAATGCCGCCGCCCGACCAGCCGGTGGGCAAGACCATCGGCTACCACTGCCGGACCGGCAAACACGACGTGACTGACTACGACTGGCGGCAGTATCTCGCCTTCGCCGACCGGCATTTTGGACGCAACAACTCGCCGTGAACGGCCCCGGTTCGCGACGGTGCCTTGCTTCTACGCGCTGCGGTAGAGCTTGGTCAGCACAAACTCGTTGTGGCGCAATGCCTCGGCGGCGGTGAGCCGCCCGTTGATCGTGCGCTCCAGCATCTGCATCGTCGCGTCGGCCGCTTGATCCAGCGTCATTTCCACGCGCAGGATGCCGGTCAGGTCCACGTCAATATGCTCCGACATGGTTTTCACCGTCAGCGGGTTCGCGCAGAGTTTGATCACGGGGATGAGCGGGTTGCCGATGATGTTGCCCTGGCCCGTCGGGAAGAAATGCACAACCGAACCGGCCGCTGCGCAGAGCGTCACCATCTCCGCCGCCGCGCTGGAGGAATCCATGAAGTGCAAACCCGGCCCTTTCGGTTCGACCGCGGGCGGGAGCACCGACTGGATGCGGCAACGGCCCATCTTCTGGATGTTGCCCATCGCCTTCTCCTCAATGGTTGTCAGGCCGCCGCGGATGTTGCCCTCGGTCGGCTGCGAACCGAGCAAGTCCACGCCCTGCGACTTGATCAACCGCTGGTAATCGTCGAAACAACGTTTGAAGTCGGCGGCGACTTTCTTGTTGATGCAATGGGACATGATGATGTCCTCGCCGCCGGTAACCTCGGTGGTTTCGCCGAATATCAGCGTCGCGCCCGCCGCATCGAGCCGCTCGAATACGCGCCCGCAGGTCGGGTTGGCGGCGAGGCCGGAGGTGGTGTCGGATTCGCCGCATTTGCTGCTCATCCAGAGGTCCTTGACCGTGAACGGCTCGCGTCGCAACTCGGAGGCGTATTGGACAAACTCCTTCGCGACACGCGCTGCGGCCTCGATGGTCTTGAGGTCGCCCGCGCGCTCGATGCTGAAACCGACGACGCGCTTGCCGGTCTCGGCGATGCTCTTGACGATCCGGTCGGTCCAATTCGGCTCGATGCCGATGACGATGGCGGCGGCGACGTTGGGATTGCGGCCCGCGCCGGCCAGCGTGCGGAACGTCAGATCGAGGTCTTCGCCGAACTGCAGCCGTCCGTAGGGATGCGGCAGGGCCAGCGTGCCGCGCACGAGGCTGGCGACGCCCTCCGCGGCGGCGTTGGAGAGGTCGTCCACTGGGATGATGGCGACGTAATTGCGCACGCCGAAGCGCCCGTTCTCGCGACGATATCCGGTGAGTTTCAAGTCTTTGGCTTTCACGCGTTCCACCTCTGGGTTCTGAGATTGTGAATGTGAACATGCTCACCGCGGGCGATGGCTTGCACAGCTTTGCCG